>JBPOHP010000194.1:0-7222 GCA_052035445.1 Candidatus Magasanikiibacteriota bacterium | reverse complement strand
AGATTGCTCTTTACTGCTCATTGAATACTGCTATACTACCCCAACCTAACTCTCCTCACAACTCTATGCCCTCCCCTACTATCCTCATCGCTGGCGCTGGCCTTGGCGGCTTTGAAGCTTTTCTTACGCTCAAAAAATTACTCAAACAACATCACCTCCCCCACACCATCACCCTCATTAACAACGTAAATTACTACACCTTCGTCCCCATGCTCCACGAGGTAGCAACCGGCTCAGTTGAGCCAAGTCATGTGGCCGTACCCTTGCGCGAACAGATGGTGGGCACGCCACACCGCTTTGTGCAGGCATTCGTCAAACATATTGATCTCAAAAAAAATACCGTCCTTACCGATAACGGCACGTTTACCTACGATCACATCATTATTGGTCTCGGCAGCGGCGTTAATTTTTTCAACACGCCGGGCGCACAAGAGTACACCCAAACAGTGCGCACATTGCCCGAAGCGCTGACGACTCGCGCCCGATTACTCAGCGTGCTTGAATCTGGTAAAAAAGATTTATCCATCAGTATCGTTGGTGGCGGCTACACGGGCGTAGAAATCGCTGGTCAGCTCGGTGATTTTGTTCATCACGAAGTAACCAAACTCTACCCCGGCACAACGGTAAGCATCCGCATCATCGAGGCACAACCTGCGCTTGTCAGCAATCTCCCGAGCGGCGTGCAAAACCTGGTGAGCGCTCGCCTCAAACAATTAGGCGTCACAATTCTGACCAACCAGCGTGTCCAAGCTATCAGCGAAACAACGCTGACGCTCGGGACTGGCGACGTGGTAGCAAGTGACGTAACCATCTGGTCTGCTGGGGTTGGTAATCGCGCTCCAGAATTTTTGAGCGATATAGTGATGGAAAAAGGCTGTGTGATGATCGATGAATTTTTGCGTATTAAAACGATGCCAAACGCCTACGCTGTCGGCGACATTGCTTGGGGCTGTAACCCGGGAGAAACCAAACCATTTCCACAGCTCGGCGAAGTTGCCTACCACCAAGGACATTTTGCTGCCGAACATCTGGTGAACACACTCCTCGGGCAACCAACCACGACACCGTTTACGTTCGTGAGTAAGGGAACGCTCATGCCCGTTGGCGATTGGTACGGCGTTGCCAAAATTGGTTCATACATTTTTGGCGGGCGGCTTGCCTGGTGGATTCGCCGCACGGTGTACGTTTGGTATATGCCAACTTTTTTGCGCAAACTCCGCATTATTTTTGATTGGACGCTCCATAGTTTTGGTTTCCGGCATACCATCAACAACACGTTTGCCAAAAAATAAAAAAAAGGGGGGTTAACCCATGTCCAACGTACGTACATTAACACTCGCTACAAGCATCGGTCTTTTGGCTTCAACCACGCAAGCAGAAGTGCTTACGTTCAACAACAAACTAGCGGTTGCTGGAGTTGTAGAAATTCAAAGTGGTTATGGCCAACAGCAGCCGTGGCGACCAGAACCTACAGACGGCGCAACCGTATCACTTGCTCTTATTCGCGCAAGCTACAACATCTCGAGCAGAGTTCGAACAACGCTCAGCGTATCAAGCGGCAGTGAGTGCCAAGCCATAGGCGCACTTCGTCCTCTTGATTACCTCTGCGTTCAAGAGGCCAACCTCTCAGTAACCATCTTTCGTAGCACACAAAAAACGGTTTCACTTGGTGCTGGCTCACACCTGGCTCAGTTTGGCACACATACTGTTGGCGAAAGCCGAACCAACAATCTGGGGCTGCTTTCATTGCCAAGTTTAACCATGCCGTACACAAGTCTCGATTACCTGAGATTAAGTGGGTCAAGAACTAGTGGTCGGTGGTCATGGGTAATCGGAGCAAGTACGTGGAACGGAGCCTGGCCTACTGACCGGCAGACTGCAGTTCCAGCACTGTACGGTTCGTTTACGGTAAGCCCGCTCAACCAAACGGGCAGCACCTCACCTAACACAAACACAAATATTACCGGCTATCTAACGGTGCTCCCGAGCCCTCACCCACTTGGCACACTCGCCGCTCTTGATATCAGCGGAACACTCGATCGTCCGTATGACTCCCCCTTCAGTGTAGCGGCCGAGCTGCACGGCGGCTTTGCCAAAAATACTCAAGTGTGGTGGGTGTGCGGTACAATACTACCCAGCATATGGCTCTATCAGGGCAAAGCTGACTTGCTGATGTACGAAGCTATCGAAGGCTGCAAAGAACTCGTCACCGAAGGATCAGAGTCGGTCATCATCCCCTCTGTGCCAAATGGAGGGCGTGTTGTTGCCCTAACAACTGGCTTGCGGTTACGAACTAAAATCGGCCATACCTCCATTAACCCCTCAATCGCTGTTCGTTCTGAACACGGGCAAACAGTAGCAACACAGGTAATTGTGAGCACTCAAATCACCTGGTAAGTATTGCGGACAGATTCAAATTCTACGATTCTGTCCGTTTTTTTGCATCTATTGCGCTTCTCGCACCCGCCACCTAACCCATACCGCAGCTAAGGGGTTTAAATAAAACAGCAGACCCGTTTTCACGTTCTGCTGCGAGGCGCTACGGCTCGTTGATGTAGCCGGGGCGATGTTTTTGCCAAACTTTCCACCACCAGCCAAGCGCGAGGAAAATTCCGACGCCCGCCAGTGCGGAATAAGCGCCGACGAGAAGAAAGTACCCAAGCCAAAAACTTTCTTTGAGGTAGAAATAGCGCTGCAGCCACTGAAAGCAGTGCACTTCGGCAGTACCGCCTTTTTCTACCCGCAAACGTTCGCGAAACTCCATGTCTTTGGCCACGCTCGCGTGCTGGGCGCTGAACGACACGGCGAACACGCCAAGCCACTCCACCCAACCGTGGCCGGTAATGATCAACCGACCGATCGCGACGAGCGCCAGGACGAAAAACACGATTGCCTGCTCCACCTGCCAGGTATGGCAGCGGAACACACGCTTCAGAAATTCCATGCCGCGAACCAAAGCGAGTTCAGTTCTTTCCGTAAGCGCTTCCTCCTTTCGTTTCGGTTTTTTCAAAGCAGTGCCTGATTCCTCGAAAAGCCGGCAGCGCCAGAATCGGCGGACAGGGCTTTTCGATCAAGCCCGTGCTATTCACGAAAATCCCACATGTCCCGGTAACAGGGTCGGCAAAGTGGTATTCGTTTATGTGGTGAAGCTGATCGCACGACTTTGGTGTATCGCGCTCGCTTCCATGGTTGCCAGCACACGCTGTCACAAGAGAGATTCCCAGGGCAATCATCAGTTTTTTCACAAGATCCTCCTTTGTCCTAAAGGGACTTATCTCTATACCACGCGACTACGCAAAAGTCAACACAGGTCTTCAATACCCGAATTCCATCCGTCCTTCCCCACCCTTGTCTCTAGGTTACAGCTTGGCTAGGCTACGAGCCTATGGACAAATTAACCTTGTTTGAACGTCAAATCATTGAATCTGGTGTACGGGTAGGAAAAAGTTTGCGAGCGATAGCTCGCTCACTTAATCGAGACCACAAAGCCATCCAGTACGAAGTGAAAGAGAAGACCGTGAGTGGTCGAAACTACTCAGCAGTAGTAGCTGAACGTTTGAGTGTGGAACGAGAGAAGAAACGTCACCGACCAAAACTCAGTCAAGGTAAAAACACCCTGCTCAAAAAATATGTGGTGGACTGTATTGTAAAAGATTGGTCTCCTGAACAGATTTCCGGAATCCTCAAAAATCAACCACCCACAGAACTTAGGGGAGTTACCCTAAGCCCAGAAACCATTTACCAATATATTTACCAAGGTGAAGGACGTTACGAAAAACTTTTTAAACACTTAAGGAGAGGAAGAAAAAAACGACAACAAAGATGGGGTAGAAAAACTCAGAAAACCCGTATTCCTGAACGAGTTTCGATTCACGAACGACCAGAGGAAATTACTCTAAAAACGACGGTTGGTCACTGGGAAACTGATACGGTGGAAGGTAAACGAACTACCAAAGGCAATCTCTCAGTTCAGTATGAAAGAAAGACGATGCTCACTCGAATTCACAAAGTAGACGACAAGTCAGCGGAAGCGACTGAAGAAGCTATTCGAGAAAGTATTAGTACCCTACCTGAGTGGTTCTGGAAAAGTATTACTTTTGACAACGGAACGGAGGGAGTCAATCACACAAAACTTAAAAAAGATTACTTCCTAAAGACCTACTTCTGTGATCCGTACTCGTCCTGGCAAAAAGGTGGGGTGGAGAACTTAAACGGTCTCATCAGGCAGTATCTACCTAAGGGGACTGATTTCAGTGAATTGACGAGAGCCCAGGTTCAGGTTATACAGGAGAAATTGAATAACCGACCGAGAAAGTCACTTAATTATTTAATGCCTAACCAAGTTCTAGATCAGGAGGTGGGGAAGTAGATTCTGGAATTTGTGTTAAAAAATTCTAGATATAGCCAAAAAAAATCTTTCTAATCTTCCCCTCAACTGTACGTTTTAAAACAAAAAAGTGTTATGGGGGTACTGCTTACGAAAAATTTCTTCGTAAACAACACAGCCCCACAACACCTTTCCTGTTGTGGTCGTGCTCGTAGTTATATCTTGCCGTTCTGCCGATCCCGGACAAAAGATGTGCAGACCGGGAAAAACATTCCCGCAAAGCACAGTTGCAGCTTCCACACCTCACTGCGGAATGGCACTAACATACTCAATACATCCATTATGGTTAGACTACCCAGATCACCGAGTGTGGCTCTGGCAAGCAGAATTCCCAGCACTAATGCAAAGTTGGCAGAAAACCACGACCCAAGAATAGACAGGGTCAGTAGCTTGACCCATACCTTGCGTCGTTCGCGGTCTGCCTTTTCAGCCTCTCGTCCGCCTTCGTAACAGTAGTACCGAAAGTACTGATAATCCTTCTCACACTTCACCCGTTTTTGTTCCGAACGCCACCGCGCATAGTTTGGAAATGCGCGAAAGATAAACTTTCCAAACCAAAAATCGAGGAACTCGCACCAAATAAATAAAAATCTTTTTCCGCACAACCTCCATTCCCTTTTTTCTGGGTAAGGACCCCCAATACACTCGTACTTTTCTAGTTCGTCGCGTACCAGGTGATAGGTTTGTTGGCATGCTGCACCAAACGTATGACAATTTTTCATGTTTCTTTGGCCTTTTTTTGGTTGTCAAAGTACTTTTCAAAACAAACACGACATGTTAGTCTACATAAGATATAAAAAATTGTCAAGATGAAACCATTAAGAAACAATAAAATTAGCCAAAAAAATGCTTTTGAGCCGTCGCGCGCTCTCTACGAACAAGCCAACCCCGAGCACAATCGCTACCGCGCCACACCGGGTTTAACCGAAGCGCTCGTCCGCGAAATTTCGGCCCAAAAGCACGAACCAGCCTGGATGCTTAAGAAGCGTTTACAGGCTTTTGCGTTATACCAGAACAAACCGCTCCCCACCTGGGGGCCTGATTTATCAGGGCTCAATCTGGATGAAATCGTGTATTTTGTCCGCCCCGATACCGAAGAAGCTGTGGCCTGGAACAAAGTTCCCGAAGACATCAAAAAAACATTTGATCGTTTGGGCATCCCCGAAGCCGAAAAAACCGCGCTCTCGGGCGTTGGGGCGCAGTACGACTCGGATGTCGTGTACCACAACCTCAAAAAAGAATGGGAGAGTAAAGGCGTAATTTTTGAAAACATGGACGTGGCTGTCCAAAAATACCCTGATCTCGTCAAAAAATATTTCATGACCCAGTGCGTGCCAATCAACGACCATAAATTCGTCATGCTCCACGCCGCGGTCTGGAGCGGTGGCACGTTTATCTATGTCCCCAAAAATGTAACGATTGATTTGCCACTCCAAGCATACTTCCGGATGAACGCCGAAGGTGGTGGGCAATTTGAACACACCCTCATCATCGCGGACGAGGGATCAAAATTGCACTACATCGAAGGCTGCTCCGCACCGCGCTACAACAAAAGCGCCTTGCACGCTGGCTGCGTAGAAATTTTTGTGCACGCTGGCGCGCGGGTTCGCTACTCGTCTATCGAAAATTGGTCAAAAAATACCTACAACCTGAACACCAAACGAGCGCTCGTTGATGCAGATGCGGTCATCGAATGGGTCAACGGCAATATGGGTAGCGGAACGACTATGCTCTATCCGTCATCGATTTTGCGCGGCCAAGGGGCGCGTGCAGACAGCCTCGGGATCGCGTTTGCCGGCCCAGGGCAACACCAAGATACCGGCGCCAAAGCCATTCACGCCGCACCAAACACTAGTTCGACGATCGTTTCCAAATCAATCTCGGTGAATGGTGGTATCAATACCTTCCGCGGTCTTATCCATGTCACTCCGGTTGCCAAAAATACCACTGCCTCCATGGTCTGCGATGCCCTACTCATCGGTAGCAAAGCCATTGCCAACACCATTCCCGAGCTTAAAATAAAAAACGAGCAGGTGAATGTTGCCCACGAAGCGCGGGTGGGTAAAATCGGCGAACAAGAAATTTTTTATTTGCAATCACGAGGGTTCTCCGAAGATGAGGCGATTAAACTTGTTGTCTCTGGTTTCATTTCTCCCATCGTTAAATCGCTCCCGGTTGAGTACGCGCTCGAACTGAACAAATTGATCGAACTCGAGATGGAAGGGGTGGTCGGCTAATTTTAGCGATCTACTGGTATTTGGTAATAATCAAAAATAGTTTTCATCACGTCTTTAAACACTGGTCCAGTCGTTGACTCTGCCCAACGATAACTCGAACTGGCGTGCACCTCTCCATATTTAATCACCACTACCACGCGAGGGTCTGCCGAAGGTCCAAAACCAACCAAAGTATGGTTTGTCGGACCAACTAAGTACCCATCATTAGTCGCGATTTGCGCGGTACCGGTCTTGGCTGCAGCGTAATAATGCTCGAGACGAGCAGTTTTTTTATATGAATCAAGTGTTGCTGTCAACATACCGGTTAAAACCTTGGCGGCTCGCTCGCTTATAATCCGATCAATAACCTGTGGCTGTGTCGGAACCACAGTTCCATCACGTCGCCGCTGTTCACGCACAATCATGGGGCGCATCATGATACCATTATGAGCAACAGCGCCATAAGCCACAGCAAGTTGTAACGGAGTTGCGGTTATACTTTGACCAAAAGAAGTATATGCCGCATTGGCAGTATAGCGCTCTGCTAAAGTTGGGATCACCCCCCCAGATTCAGTATTGAGCTGTATACCAACTTTTTCTCCGAAACCAAATTTATCAA
>JBPOHP010000171.1:0-2242 GCA_052035445.1 Candidatus Magasanikiibacteriota bacterium | reverse complement strand
AGTGAGCTTTCAGCCTTAGTTTCGACTACCCCTGTTTGTGGAAACAATATTATTGAAGCTGGAGAAGATTGCGATGTCCCGGATAAAACGCGGGGTTGTAGTTTAGATTGTCGGTTTACCGGATCAACTGCAGCAAGTTGTGGTAATGCTGTTGTAGAGCCGGATAAGGGAGAGGCATGCGATCCGAAAGATAATAAAACTCAGATAGGTTGCAGCTCTGATTGTCGCCATTTGGGTGCTGACCAGAAGGTTTCTTCTCTTTCCATTAATGCTTCAATTTGTGGTAGCGGAACCATAGGAAGTGGAAAAGATTGTGACATTGGCATTGCAGCAGATATTAAAAATCCCGCTTCTGGAATGTTGTGTACTGCAGCATGTCTGCATGTTGGCACTAAAATTTCGAGCAAATGGTGTTATGACAATAGGTTAACTAAGGGTGGTTTTACTACGGCTGAATACGATAACGCTTGTAATTTAAGTTTGAGTCAATGTGGTAATGGTATTCAAGAGCCAGAAGAAGATGTGCAATGTGATACTGTTAATGGATGGAATAGTGCGCTGTGTGATGAATTTTGTCGTAAAAAAACTGATTCACAGTGTATACCTAATAGTGAGGGTTGTGATACAAAAGGACTGTTGCTTGGCTCTTCGCTCAGCTATTCTCAGCCCTCTGTTTGTGGTGATGGTGTTGCTGGTATCGGAGAAGTCGCATTCTGTGAAAACTCTTTGGTTGCAAACGGTCATCAAGGTCTTATAAATCCGTGGGCGTTGGTGCTAGGTAAAGGTTTGGGAGTGCCTACTGGCACGCCTCCGACCCAGCAGAGTCTTATTAGAGCGAGCACGAATCAAAATACGAGTGCTGGAACGGTAAATGCGTCAGGTTTATTTGCCATCGCTTGTGGGTTTACTAGTGATATTGAGTGCCAAGAAACTTTTGGGCCGGATTATGGTGTTTCTTCTAATTCGTGCTGTACGATTAAACCAAAACTACTTTCGACATATCCACTTAAAGGTAGTGGAAATGTGTGTCCGAATACTTATATTGAGGCAGTTTTTGATCGTCTCATTGATGATCAAACCTTAGCAGATGGTGTAGTTTTGGCTCGTGGCGCAGTGTCATGTACTAGTACTGCCGATGATGTTACGAATCTTGTTACCAGTATTGCTCAAACGTCACCTAAAGAAAAAGGTTGGTTTGCGCGGGTGTATTCTGCATTTGGGACATTCGTGAGTACTGTTTTGAGGACTGAAGTAGAGGCTATTTCGGCTCGCTGGTGTTTGGCACCGGATATAGGAACATCAGAGGTGGTCAAAGCACCAGAAATTTCCCCAACAGCATCTCGGCTGAGAGTTACCTTAAAATCAGTGTTGGCTCGAGATATGGATTATGCGGTAATTATTAAGGATTCGATAAAAACAAAAGAGGGTGTCAGGTTGACTGGGATAAATCAAAAACCAATTGTATGGACGTTCACCACCGCACCGCAGATGTGTGAATTGAAAAAAGTTACTGTTATTCCACAGGAAATTTCTTTCACTAAAGTTGGTGCTACGAGTACACTTAGAGCGCTTGCTACTACAGATAATGGTGTTCTCATACAAGGTATTCCGGGCGTGTATGACTGGCATTATAGTTGGAGTCCACTCAATGATGCTTCAGTACGTATTCAGGAAACGACGGGTACAGTCAATATTATTTCTGCACAAAATAGAAATGGAGAAGTTATGATACGAGCAGCTGCTCGACTGATGGCCAATACGGGATCCAGTGTGACCGGAACGGTAGCGGCGGGCGAGGCTCGAGCTATTGTTCTTCTTTGTGAAAATCCATGGCCGCCAAAAGATCTCTATTTGGGATCATCTGGTCCGTTCAGCATATTTCCGTTTGAGGATTCTCCCGCAAATAACGATGGTTTTGATGTGGTTTCGAATACGTTTAATAACACCCCTATTCCACCCTCACCGGTAACACGAGACGGTTACTTCAATTTTAGCTCCTACTATTGTGCGGATAAAGGAGTGCCTGGTATTTTCGACGATCTACCATATTTGCGCGGTACTGTACAAATTGCTCCGACCATCGTATCTCCGACAACATCTCTGAAACGTTTCTTGTTTACCAATACTAAGAATAATGATGTTATTGGTTTGCAGGTTTTCCCAAATCCAAAGCATTTATCTGCGGCTGAATGGTATTCGCTGGATCGTTCTGTGGGAGGGCAGGGCTTTGTTGGTTCGATTC
>JBPOHP010000080.1:0-1927 GCA_052035445.1 Candidatus Magasanikiibacteriota bacterium | reverse complement strand
GATAATGATTTTTGAATGCAATATGTTCTCCGGGTCTATACTACGTCAGATTACATGTTTTCTGAAAAACAGATCTTATATAATCTTCAGCGTGACCTTTTTTTGTGACTTTTTTTATGTTCGCAGTGTATCAGTATTTTACACTATGTGTCAAGCCCTCCTTATGACAATTTGTGTTAGGTATTTTTCTAACCAGACATCGGATTCCTAGAATCACTTTTTTGTGACCATAGAAATCCGAAGTCCGGGTTGGCTGCTGCAACTACATTTTAATTTCAATATCAACACCGGAAGGTAAATTGAGACCCATCAGAGCATCTACACATTTAGGAGACGCGTTGATAATATCAATAAGACGCTTATGAATACGCATTTCATACTGCTCACGAGCATCTTTATGGACGAACGTCGAACGATTAACCGTAAATTTTAATTTTTCGGTTGGCAGCGGTACTGGACCAATGATTTTTGCATCATGACGTTCGGCGGTTTCGACAATCGTTTTCGTTGCTTGGTCGATAATACGATTATCGTAAGCACGAATTTTTATACGAATACGAGAAGCGGTCTCTTCTTTTTTTGTTTGAATTGTAGGTTTTGCAGCGGTCATGTTAATGAATAAGGAACGTAGTAAACAAAAGTATATTGAGAATTTATCACATTAAATCCCAAACTCAAGAGGCGCACAGCGTGCGCCTCAAGCGTTTGTTATTTGATAATTTTTACGACAACACCAGCACCAACTGTCTTACCACCTTCACGAATAGCAAATTTCATTTTCTCTTCAAGAGCAACTGGCATGATGAGTTTAATTTTCATGGTGACGGTATCACCTGGCATAACCATTTCTGTTCCAGCTGGAAGCTCAACTTCACCCGTTACATCGGTTGTACGGATATAAAATTGAGGTTTGTAGCCTTTGAAGAACGGTTTGTGGCGACCACCTTCGTCTTTACTCAAAACGTATACTTCGCCTTCAAATTCAGTATGAGGTTTAACAGAACCTGGTTTAGCAAGAACCATACCACGTTCAACTTCTTCTTTTTTGGTACCACGAAGAAGGAGACCAGCGTTGTCGCCAGCAAGACCTTCTTTGAGTTGTTTGTTGAACATATCAACACCAGTAACGATGGTTTTTTTGGTTTCTTCTTGCAAACCAACGATTTCCATTTCATCGTTAATCTTAACGATACCGCGTTCAATACGACCAGTAACTACGGTACCACGACCTTCAATTGAGAAGACATCTTCGATCGGCATCAAAAATGCCTGATCAGTTACGCGAACTGGATCTGGGATGTACTCATCAAGGGCTTTCATGAGATCGAGTACTGATTTGGCAGCTGTATCGTCGCCTGGGTTGGTCAAAGCAGCGATTGCTGAACCGCGGATAACGGGAGTTTTGTCCCCTGGATAACCATATTTGGTTAAGAGGTCGCGAATTTCAGCTTCGACGAGATCGACGAGTTCAAGATCCGGAACCAAATCGACTTTGTTAAGGAAGACAACGATGTGTTTAACACCGACCTGGCTCGCGAGCAAGATATGTTCGCGGGTCTGAGGCATTGGACCATCGGCAGCGGAGACGACGAGGATAGCGCCGTCCATCTGAGCGGCACCGGTGATCATGTTTTTTACATAATCAGCATGGCCAGGACAGTCAACGTGAGCATAATGACGTTTGTCACTCTCATACTCAACGTGAGCAGTGGAGATGGTAACGATTTTTGAAGCATCACGAACAGTACCTCCTTTGGCGATATCAGTGTACGCCTTGGCAACACCATGACCGCGGGCGGCCGATACCGCACTAAGGGCGGCAGTAAGAGTAGTTTTACCATGGTCGACGTGACCGATAGTACCGACGTTTACGTGTGGCTTGCTTCGTACGAATTCAGCCATATGGGTTTGTGACTAAGCACTCTGC
>JBPOHP010000039.1:0-10944 GCA_052035445.1 Candidatus Magasanikiibacteriota bacterium | reverse complement strand
TTTCCTCTCGCTCGCTTAAAGACAGTCGTTGGTAGTTACTCGCCATACATCTAACGTGATTACTTGTTGTTGAATAGCCTGGCGGCTATTCTACCCCAAGTGTTGCGTTAGATGTTGGGAGGGAAGTTATATAAAAAAAGTTGATTTGTTGAGAGTTGGAGGTAAAGTAAGTCTAAATTATTTTTGGGCAAAAATCAGCAAGCAAGCATCTTTAAATGTCTGCCCTGCTTTTGGGGTTATGCTGTGGGGTATCCCATGTACACTTGTAAGTTTGTTAGCGTCGTAAACTATTATAGCCACCTTCCCTGTTTTGTACTCTCTGGCTAAGAAAGAATTCTTTCCAACGATAAGATTGTTGTAGGTTCCGGCATACGCGATGTCTTCTGGCTTAAGCCCGGCTTCTTTCAATGCTTTTGTTTTGTCATAATGAACTTCGCTTCCAGCGCTCCGATCTACCCCTCTTGATGCTGCCGCATATGCTAAACTTTTATCAAAGATTCTAAAAAAATTTTATATCCTGGTTGTTCGCCTTCAGCCAAGATCCTTCGTTTCAGTAGTTCTTTCAGAATAAAATCAGGAGCTTCTTCGGCGGTGATAGGGAGACCTACAGTTTCTATTAATTTTTTCTCTTGTGGCTCACGACGTTCGGGATTCATATTAGATTTGGTACTTTTAAATTGAAAACCTCTACTGCTCAGCATCTGTAGTATATGAGATAGGATTCGTAAGTCAACATAAGTTTGAATCCCACCCAAGGTCAACAAAAAATAACGGCCTATTTCAGCCATTATTTTTCTGAGCTCCGAGGGTGGGATTCGAACCCACGACCAAGGGATTAACAGTCCCCTGCGCTACCGCTGCGCCACCTCGGAATATGCTATATCGTACTGATGAGTATAAAGTAAGCGAAAAGGGCCGTCAAGGCGATTTTTTGGCATATTATGTGCACAAAGAAATTTTAGAATAAAAAATGCCGCTGTTTTGAAACTGGTTCAAACAGCGGCTCTAGCACAAGACACCTCCATATAAGGTTTATGGTTCAGCCTGGTCTAGGCAGATAGTTGTCAATTTCTGTTTTGTTCCACGAACCACGTCGGTCGGCCGAAACAAAGGCCGTTCACCGCGTCAAATCTCCCTTCGCAGTATGCGGCTGCCGATCTCATAACTTTGTCAGCATAGCCATCAGATACCTGATGGTTGACAACAGTTTTTTGGAACGTGCCAATACCTCGGTTATAGAGCATGAGCAGATAAAAGAGCCAGCGCTGTGGGTCGAGCACAACTCCACCAAAGGGTTTTCTGCTTTCCGTAAGGCGGATGATGGTACTGAGTTTTCGGCTTAGCTCGTCCGACGCATACCGCGCGTTGGTCTGCAAATCGTACGGGTCTACTCGCGTAGCCCCCGCGTCTTTAAACGTTGAAATTGCTACTTGCAGGAATCCTCGTGCTCCGGTGTGGCTGGTGCTGCACGGGTCAAAGTCTGACTCGTGTTTAGCAATGGCTTTGAGGACGGCCGCAGCAAAGATTTCGGCGTTAAGACGATTGTCTCCTGCAACCTTCTGTACTTTGGCTGCGAAGCTTTTTGGTCCGAACGCTACGAAGTAGTGGTCTTGCTCGGTTATTCGACGTGCTCGGCTGGAATGTCGGGCAGTTTCGTACGCCTTGCACGTATCTTGCGAAGTAGTAAAGAGGTTGTCAGTGGTTTCTCCGTTTACGGTTGAGACATGGGTTGATAGATTGGTGTGGTAAGGTGTGTGGAGAATTTTTATCGCTCTGGCCACAGAACTCGATGTATTCCCTACAGATTCGTAGACCGCTATGTTTTGAGGGCATCGTAGTCGAGCCAGATTATTCCTGTCGGACTCGTCGCGAATTTCAGTGTTGAGGGGTGAATGTTGTGTTGTGATCGTGAGCGATTGATACTTTCCGCTACGGTCAAAACACCAGACGAGCCCAACATCTGCAGAGGCAGATGAATGGGTAAGTAACATCAAAGCTGTTGCTAGCAAAACAATGTCCATAGCTCTGGCGCACAACATGTGTATGCTTTCTTTTTGCCGCGTGGTGCGACAAATATATGGAGGTGAGTTGTCAAAGAATGACTCATGGAAAGCAGTATGCTACCAGAGTCGAAAAATATGCTTGGCTAAAATAAGCGCATTTTTTGACCCTCGATGAGCTACGGGACTGGTTAAGATACCATAAAAAACCAATTCTGTCAAGGTAATATTGGAAAAGATATGCCAAAAAAGTTTGTCCCAAATTTTGGCTAACTATGATATAATCATACATATGGTCGTAACGTTCTACTCTCCAATTTCGTTCTTATCTATGGAAGCTGAAATTTTAGCCAAGGAACATGCGCTGGTGGAGCGGGCAAAAACCGACGAACAAGCGTTTGCAGAGCTGTATAATCGCTATTTTACCGAAGTATACGGATTTCTCATGAAACGCCTTGGCCGGCGTGAGGTGGTTGAAGATCTTGTTTCTGAGCTGTTTTTGAAGGTGTTTACCCATCTCGAAAGCTATCAACCGCAGCAGTGCTCGTTTCGGGCCTGGCTGTACCGGGTCGCGACAAATTTACTCATTGATTACACCAGAAAAGCCTCGGTCCGTCACGAAAAAACCGTTGAAGAATTCCCGGATGTTATGGATCATGGCGCTGATGAACACGAAAAGTACGCCCGCTCCGAAGACGCCGAAAAAGTGCGGGAAGTGCTCAAAACTTTGCCTGAGCGCTATCAAAAAATCTTGCATCTCAAATTTTTTGCAGAACTCAGTAATACTGAAATTGCGGAAACACTGGAAGAATCGGCGAATACGGTTGGAGTCGTGCTGCACCGGGCGCTTAAAAAATTCGAGGAAGCTTACCAAACACTATGAACATCTTTGATCGTCTTGCCGCCCTGGTGCGGAAACTCAAACGTAATAAAACACCCGAGGCTCCGTTAGAAGTAACAGCTGAGCGTATTTCGCGCTCACAATTTACTTCGATACCGCCTCGTCCTGAATTCCAAGCCAAACTCTTGGAACAATTACAGCGAGCGCGGCGTAATCAGCCCACTCCTATGGTTGACCGTACATCTCGTTTTATTATGGGTTTAATTCGCTCGCTTACCGCAGTGCCGGTTTTGGCGAGTGTTTTGGTTGTAGCCATGCTCGTCTCTACGGTTGCTCCGCTTGGGACGGGGTTACGCCAGGTGTCAGAATTACTTATTCCGGCAGCGCATGCGAGTGATAATTTTAGTATTGATCCGACGATCGGCGATCGGTTGGGGGTGGCGTCTTCCACATCGTTTGTGGTAACCAGTAAAACGCCGCTCAAAGCCGCAGAACTTCAGCAGGCGCTGCATCTTGTTCCGGCGTTAGAATATTCTTTAACCGAAAAATCTCCTACCGAATTTGTGGTAACTCCGCGGACAGCACTTTCTCCACGAACACTCTATCGTATTATTATTGATAGTAACGTGGCCGATGAAGCAGGTATTACCGTAAAGAGGCCTTTTTCATTTGCGTTTGAAGTAAAAGAAAGAGTGCGTGTTATCTCTTCAATTCCAGGCGACAAAACTACTGGTGTTCCCGTAAAAACGGCTATCGAATTTTATCTGTCACACGATGGTCTCGAGAACGCCGCTGAAGCGATAACGGTTGCGCCAGCGTTTAAGTATGTGGTGGAGACAAAAGGTCGTAAACTGATCGTAAAACCGCAAGAAATTTTAAAAATGGGCACGATTTATACGGTAAAATTGAGTAAAAATCTTCGGGTCGCAAGCAGTACCGAAACGTTGGGGGCTGACTACACCGTCTCGTTTGAAACCGAACGCGCTACCGATGTAGAGCGTGATTGGTATTTGAGTGAACGGGTGGTCGAGTTTTCTCCAGAGCAAAAAGCTTTTATACCCGTGTACGGACTTGATGCAAAAACTATTTCTGCTGATTTTATCGCTACAGTCTATCGCTTTGCTTCGCCTGAAGCCTATGCCAAAGAACTCATGAAGTATGAACAGGTTCCGTATTGGTCATGGTATCAGCGCAATAGTTATGCCGTAGCCACGTCGTCGTTGGCACGGGCGTTTCAGACACCGCTCGTAGTGGACCAAGATGAATACGGCGGCACAAGTCTTCGTTTTCCCAACAAACTTACCGTTGGTTGGTATGTTGCCGATATTACGGCTGCCAATAAAACGCGCCAAGTCTTATTTCAAGTAACTCCCTGGGGTGTTTTTTCCACCAAGGCGGCCGGAAAAATTGTTTTATGGGTTAATAATTTGCTTACCCAAACTCCGGCTGTTTCTGCGAACGTTACCACGGTTTCTGGAACGATCGTGGGTACGACTAATGGTCAAGGAGTAGTGCAACTGGCGGAGCGTGATATTTTTGTTTCGACCTCAACCTTTCAGACAGCGTATGTGGTAGTAGGCTCAGGCGTAAACGAGGTAGTGGTTGCAGTGGATCAGAGTTCGGGTGCTGTTCCGTATGCTGATATACGTCCGGTTGGGGGATCGTATTCTGATTATTGGCACTACCTAACTACCGATCGTCAGGTATACAAAACCGGTGACACTGCGCAGGTGTGGGGTTTTGTTGCTCCGCGCGAAAAGGGGATTGCGAAACCGACTGATGTTCGGTTAAAACTCCTTGGCAATGGCACTGATTGGTACGGCAATCAACAGGTGATTATTGATAAAAAAATACCGCTCACGGCGGGCAGTTTCTCTGCTTCGTTTTCACTAGCGACGCTTGGCACGGGTTATTACACGCTGCAAGCATTTGTTGGTGAAACGCTCGTTTCATCACAGTATATTCGGGTAGAGAAGTATGAGAAACCGGTGCTGACACTCGTGCTTACGCCCAGCACGTACGCGGTGCATACGAATGAAAAATTTACCGCCACCGTGCAAGGAACGTTTTTTGATGGCACGCCAGCGGCGAGAGTGCCTATCAGTTATCAATTTGATAATCAGAGTGGGGTAGTGATGCTCGATGACGCCGGTCGAGCGACGGTATCCCTCACGGCGCCATATGATACTTGTCGTGCTCCCGTTGAGCCAAACAACGCCGCTACTGAATGTTATTTCCCGCAGACAGAAACGATTACCATACGACCGCAATCAGGTGAATATGGTGATGTTTCGACATCAGATTCAGTAACAATTTTTGGGGCAAACGTATATTTCAATGATTCACGCTCCGGTATTTTGGCCACGCCAAATTCGGTTGAAGTCAGTACAACGTTGTATGTGGTCGACAGTTCTCGGATTGGCAAGCGCGAGACTACTATCAATAATTCTGCCGATCAGCAACAGAACTCGTTACCCCGTTATCTCACTACTCCCGTACCAGGAGCGCTGGTGGATGGGATTTTGATGCAAACCGTGTATGTCAAAGTCTCGCAGGGAACCATCTACAACAGCTATACCAAGCAGATGGAAGAGCAGTTTACTACGGTTGCGAGCACGTCGGTTGCTGAGCGTTTTAGCGAACGCACGAATAGTAACGGCCAGCTCATCAAACGTTTTAGCACTCGACCAGATGTAAATTACACCCTCTATCTTCGCACGCTTGATAGTAAAGGTTTCCCCGAATACGGACGTGTGTATTTTTATGGGCAGTCGCTGAGTGAGCTGAAACGATCTAACAACCCGACGTATCAACCCTACGGTGGTATTAGTTTGAAATTGGCAGAAAAAAATAAAGAATATGTAGCTGGTGAGGAAGCGCGCGTAGTTATGACGACTGACGAAGACAAACCGATTTCTACTCCCGGAAAAAATTTATTTTTGCGCAGTAACGGTCGGTATCTTGAAACAGAAGTTCGTTCTGATATCACGTATTCGTTTGGTTTTTCTGAGTCCGACATTCCTACAACGTATGTGCTGGCCGCCCGACTCTCCGGTAACGATTATCAAACCATGTCATATCCGGGGCTACCGATTAACTTTAAAAAAGAAACGCGCGCTCTTTCGGTATCGGTAACCACTACCAAGTCAACGTACACGCCAGGTGAGCAAGCAGTACTTAATGTTAAAGTTCGTGATATAGAGGGCAATCCAGTGGTTGGGGCAGTCAATCTGAATATCGTTGACGAGGCGTACTACGCTTTTAACCCAGAAACTGCCAACCCGCTTGGAAATCTCTATGGTACACCCGGAAGTCCTTTCGCCTTTCCACATCGTTCACATGAATTGTTAAAAACGCAAAACTTTTCTTTGCGGGATGGTTTTGGTGGTGGTGGTGACGGTGATGATCGGACTAATTTTGCCGATACCGCCGCTACGTTGTCGGGAGTGACCAACGCTGATGGTGAGGTGGTATTTACGGTTAAGTTGCCAGACAACATCACATCGTGGCGGGCTACTGCTCAGGTGATTACCGAAAAAATCTTTGCTGGCGCTTCTACCACGCCGATCGTTGTTACGAAACCCGTGTTCGTACAGCCTTCTATTGCGCCGAGTTACGTTGCAGGCGATAATCCAGTGCTTGCCGTACAGGCATATGGAACAGGTTTGCAGCAAAATGATAAACTCCAGCTTGGTTTTTCTGCACCAAGCCTCGGAGTGACCGAGTCAATCGAACCTGGCGTGCCATTCATACCGCGCTATGTGTCACTACCGCAGTTGACTGCAGGGGTGTACGAAACTCGTATGAGTGTCACCTCGCCCCGTGGCAACGACGCCGTACGGTTACCGCTCACCGTTGTACCATCTCGCCAGCGCGAACAAATAGAGAAAACATATGACGTAACTCCGGGAACTACGATTACCGGCTCGGCCTTTGGCCCGACTACTATCACGGTAATGGATAAAGAGCGCGGATCGCTTTACGGAGATTTGCTCGCTGTTTCGTATGAATCCTCAAACCGACTCGATGATCGCTTGGCAGCTGCGGTTGCAGAGCGCGCATTGCAAACCTATTTCGGAGATCAGATCACACGTGTGACGAGTAGTTTTGAGCGGTATCAGACGGTGAATCGCGGTATGGCGCTCGTTCCGTATGGTGGTAGTGATCCGTATCTCACCATGCTCGCGAGTATTGCGCATACTGATGGTGTTGATACAGCAGGACTGGTTCGGTATTGGTACGATTTACTTAATAACGAATCTACACCGCGCGAACAAGCAATCATGGCCCTTGTTGGTCTGTCCGCGCTCAGTGAGCCAGTACTCCTACCGGTACGCAGTATGGCCGTTGTAAAAGATTTGACGCTCATTGAGCGGTCGTATCTAGCGCTCGCCGCGAGCGTTATCGGCGATGAGACGCTCGCTCGGTCGTTCTACCGCGATCTTGCCGACACATCATCGGTACTATCGGCCGATCAAGAACGTTCACTCAAAGGCATTACCGATGAAGAGCTGGTGCGCCAAACCGCTGGCGCGCTCGCGATGGTGAGTGCTCGTCTCAATGATCCAGGGAGTGAAGAATGGGCACGAACCCTCAGTACAAACGGCCTTCAGAATCCTTCAAGTCAGTATTCGCTCGAAATAGCTCTCTACATTAGTAATCGTTTACCGTATCTCAAAGCCGGTGATCAGTCGTTTAGTTGGACGTATCGTGGTGAAACTACCACGCGTACGATTGCTCGCGGTGATCGTGCTGTCTTTGATCTGCCGACTGGCGCCACGGAACAGGTTGTGTTTGGCACCTCAACCGGAAAAATAGTAGCTATTGCCCGCTCTGAACAGCCGGTAACCAAAACATCTGGTACGCCGGGATACAGCGTACAACGAGAATTTTGGGTGAATGGTGTGCCTACAACCACACTTTCTCTCGGAGATATGGTGGAAGTTCGGCTCTTTCCAGGCTTGTCGCTTGATAGTAAAAATAGTGCGTATGATCTCACTGATATACTGCCAAGTGGATTGTCATATGTGGGACAAACGTACTCCTGGCTCGCTGATCGTGCGCCATCCTGTGCACAGAGCTACCCGTATGCCGTCGATGGGCAAGAAGTAAAATTCTTTGTCTACAGTGATTGGTCAAAAGTGCGCCCACAAGGATGTCTGAGTGTTCCGTATCTGAGCTACAAAGCGCGGGTGCGTGGGCCAGGTACGTATGTTGCTGAGCCAACAGTGTTACAGTCGTTTAGCAATCCGTCAGTTCAAGGATATGGCAACAGTGGTTCGATCATCATTTCTACAACCACTCGTCCGGCCGGGGCTGTACCAAGTGGTTCGATCTAAAAAATAATCGTCGTACCTCAAACAAAGCACTAGGTTTCTGGCCTAGTGTTTTGTTATGCCATCAGTGGAGCGTGGTATACTACCTGGTACTAAATTTTGAATTTGCAGGTATGCACTCACGTTCATCTCACCCTCAAGCGTGGATCGTCGCGGTTGACATGGGCTATGGCCATCAACGCGCTGCCCACCCACTGCGACATCTTTCCCCAACCGGTGAGGTGCTGAACGCTAACAGTTATAGCGGCATTCCGGTGGCTGATAAGAGTATTTGGGCAGCGATCCAGCGTTCGTACGAAACGGTGTCTCGGCTCGAGCGTTTGCCGATTGTTGGTAAAGCGATATTTGGCATCATGGATTATTTTCAAGAAATCGAACCTTTTTATCCACGGCGCGATGAATCTGCTCCGAGCTTGCAAGTACGGCAAAATTACGAACTTATCAAACGAGGTTTGTGCAAACATCTCATTTCGGTTTTGAATACCAAAAAAATACCCCTCGTTACCAGTTTTTTCACTGTCGCATTTGCGGCCGAGGAGTATGGTTTTGCCAGAGATATTTATCTGATTGTCTGCGACACTGATGCCAGTCGCGCGTGGGCGCCATTGCATCCGTCGGCCAGCCGTATTCGGTATCTAGCGCCAACACCGCGCGTGGTTGAGCGTCTCAAACAATATGGTGTCCGGGCAGAGCAGATTTTTTTGACGGGCTTTCCACTGCCGCTAGAATCTACTGGGAAAATTTCAGACAAAAAATATGCTGAGCGTGTGCTCCAACGTATGGCAGTGCTTGATCCTGTCGCTCGCATTCAAAAAAAATACCACGCACTTATTTCTGAGTATCTGGGTGTGCAAAAAACTTCTCGCAAGCGACAGCGGCCACTCACGCTTACGTTTGCGATTGGTGGCGCAGGTGCGCAGCAAGATATTGCGCATGAGATGCTGCAGAGTCTAAAAAATAGTGTGCTCGAAGGAAAAATTCATCTTAATCTGGTTGCCGGTAGTCGTACCGATGTCCGTGATTTTTTTAAGCAAGAACTTCGACGCACCGGTCTTACTAAATGCCTAAATCAATCAATCCGCATCGTTTTTAATGAAAAAAAGGAACTTTATTTTGAAGAATTTAATACGGTACTTACCACGACCGATGTTTTGTGGACCAAGCCGAGCGAGGTATCGTTTTATGCAAACCTTGGACTCCCCATCATCATCGCGCCGCCGCTTGGCTCGCAAGAAGTTTCCAATCGCTCTTGGCTCATCGATGGGGGAATGGGAGTAGATCAGGGAGACCCGCGGTATACGCATGAATGGTTGTTTGATCTCGTACAGTCGGGGAGGTTAGCAGAGGCGGCTTGGAGAGAGTTTGTGAATGGTGGAAGAGATGGGGTCAAAGAGATTGTCCGAGTTGTTTTTGAATAAAAAAGAACATCCGCCAGAGGCGGATGTGGGACACGTATCCCCGCCCAGTGAAGGGAAGGTCGCTGGTCATTCGTCGACGATTTCTCGCTTTTCAGGTACTGTCGGTAGTTTCAAGACGCAGTATACGCTTTTATTTATTTGGTGACGAAGTACGAGATTTATCTGTTTTTGACAGACGAGCGGATTCCGTACAGACCAGTATCCTGAAGGACTGTCACATTCTTTGAGGTTGTTACCTGCTCGTACGAGCGGTGTCATCTCAAAGTGAAATGTTTCACGACAGACATCCGTTTTGTATGAAACGCAGAAGGAATCGACTTTACTCGTTATTTTTTCGCCGGATGCCTTACATCTTGACCGGATAGTGCGTAGTGCATGCTCGAGTCGCTCTCCAAGCTCGCTCATCGTTGTGATCGGGCGGTGGTGAGAGTGGTGTCGTATCTCGGTATGGCAGGATGCGAGGGTGATGAGCAGAAAAAGAACACAAGGGAGTTGCACGTTATTCATGAGGGTGTGCACGGAGTTTCTCCTTTTCAAAAAGGACAAATAACTTGTCTCTGGGTTTTTAAGCCAGTATCAAAGTATGTTGCATTGTAGTTGATTTGTCAAGAGTATGTCGGATATAAAACTAGTAAAGAAAGTACTCTATAGGTGTGTTTTATAAAAAATCAGTTCTTAGAGCTTGTTCTAACTTGTGATATACTATCTGTATCATTAAAGCGCTTTTATGCCCAAAGACAAAGGCCGTAAAGAAAAAAAGAAACCTAAACAGAATAAAAAGAAATAGTAGCTATAACATCCGCATTTTTTGCGGATGTTGCGTTAATATGGACTCCAAGACGTTTACTTGCTAGGATATTGATCTATGCTTATTACCTCAGCTAAATTTATAAAAAGTATTACCCACGAGGACGATATAATGTTCGATGGGCTCGCTCAGGTAGCGTTTATTGGCCGTTCCAATGTTGGTAAATCGAGTATTATCAACTCTCTCACTAAAACTGAAGGTCTGGCTAAAACAAGCTCTTTTCCGGGCAGAACTCAGCATATTAATTTTTTTCTCCTCAATAGCTCTGTGTATCTCGTGGATTTGCCTGGTTATGGTTATGCCGATATTTCTGAGTCAGGCCGTGAGCGTCTACAACAACTTATCGACTGGTATTTGTTTAGCCCAGATCATATTCAACAAAGAGTTTTTTTGTTAATTGATGCTGAAATCGGTTTTACTGAACCTGATTTTGAGATGCTCCACGCCCTTGAAAATCGTGACAAAGAGATTTGTATTGTTGCCAACAAAATTGACAAAATAAAGCCCTCCCACACCCACAAACAACGGGATACTATTACTA
>JBPOHP010000146.1:0-1719 GCA_052035445.1 Candidatus Magasanikiibacteriota bacterium | reverse complement strand
GAATACAGCTCGGTGTTACGGGTTGGTACACAGATTATCTTCCGACACCTGTAGATTCGAATAAGACGCGAGGTTTTTTGGTTACCACCGTACAAACAAAGAATTCATCATTAAAAAAAGGCGATGTGATTTTTAAAATCGGAGAAAATATTGTGAACGCGTCTGAGTCATGGTATACTGATCGTGCTACTTCTACAGAAGTTTCGATTATCCGTGATGGTAAAGAAATGACGGTGCTCGTTGGACTGGTCACATCGTCACCTGGTGCTACTACTAAAAAATAATCGGTCAACTTGTAATATTTATGGTACATGTTTTTGCAGAGCGGTTTAAGCTCATGATACTGTGGGGGGTAATTGGTGCCTTAATGTTCACAGGAGCCAGTTTTTTGTTGCCGCTTGAATATAGTGCGGATAGTAGTGTTTTGCTCATTTCACGTACGCAGGCAGGTGTAGATCCGTACACACAGGCAAAATCTGCAGAGCGCATCGGTGAAAATGTTGCACAACTAATGACTACCGGTGATTTTTATCAAAAAGTTATCGAAAGTAAAGTTAACGGTTTTGATGCTGCGTATTGGCGTTCGCTCTCTGAGCGGGATCGTCGTAAGCAGTGGCCCAAAGACGTGGTGGGTACCGTTCGATACGGAGCGAGTATCTTGAGTATTAAAGTCTATGCTCAGAGTCGTGAACAGGCGGTAGCATTTGGTGAAGCAGTAACAAAAACTGTGATTGAGCGTGGTTGGGAGTATGTGGGAGGTGATGTCGTTTTTAAAGAAGTTGACTCTCCGCTTGCTTCTCAGTTACCGACGCGACCTAATTTTGTAGTTAATGCGGGTATTGGTTTTTGGGTTGGTATCGTGGTATCGGGTTTGTGGTTTGTTACCTATCGACGCCGAACCATGTTTCGGACTTAGCAGGTACGCTTAACACAAATTTGGTTCTCATTAACGTGCTTTTAAGGCATCGAGTATATGTCTCTTACATTACAGGAGCAGGATATTACTCAGCTTGACGAATTCGTTCGTGCGGTTTTATTACAGCACGGTTTTAGTGATTTGCCCGAAGAAGAGCAGCAACGACTGCTTCCTAGTTTTGTTGAGCAGGCTTTGGTGCGGCTGGGAGAGGCGGTAGCTCCCAAATTGACCGAAGAAGGTGTGCAAGAATTTGTATATCTCACGGAGGATACCGCAGTAACTGCTGAGGATTGGATGGTTTTTTGGAAAAAGAATGTTCCAGATTTTACGGACATCGCTAAAATTGCCTTAGAGCAGTACGTTGTAGAAATTCAAACGCTTATTACCGCTTGACAAGAGTTTATATTTATGGTATGCCATATCGTTCTGATGATGAAGAATTAGAAAAAACAGAAGAAGAGCGTGATACCGAAAAACAGACGTCCCAACTACTCACACTCTTCAATTTTTACTGGCTCAAATTTTTGAGTCAAAAACGAGTACTTGATCAAGAACGTAAGTTGCTAGAGCACGAGGTTCATGAGATGGAGAATGAGGAAAAGATAAAATCAATGCGTTCGACGATCAGCGATATTTCTTCAACCTAACTGAAGTTTGTATGGGGAGAAAAAAAGTAATGAACGTTAGAGAAATAGAGATGCATGATGCTCTATCTATCGGTAAGCCTAAAAAATTGCGAAAGGGTCTTGCTGCTCTTGCTGATGTTCGGTTACCTGTTGCCCCGGTTCCGGAAAGCATTACTC
>JBPOHP010000125.1:0-1654 GCA_052035445.1 Candidatus Magasanikiibacteriota bacterium | reverse complement strand
CCTTCAGTTCGATACCACTCCTGCTTTGAACAGGTACGAAGACGCGGATCAGGATCGCGTACTGGAAGACACAGACAGGCAAATTGGCACGGAGTACACGAACCAGCAGCAAAAGGTCACGGTCTTGAATAATATGGGTTCGGGAAGTAGTTTGTCGACTTTCAAGGCTGCGGGTCAAACGCACCGCGACTCCGTTTTTGTGGATGATGATGAAAAAAAAGATGAGGCCTCCAAGGCTGCGGCATCAGTTCCCGTTCCGCCTCCCATCAAAAAAGGGAAAGTCCTCGTCGGCTAACAAAAGCAGGGTTCGGTAGCGAGAGTGCAGGGTTCAGAAAAATCACAAATGCCTCATTCTCTCTTATTAATTCATTGATAGCCCTATACCCAGTACCCTACACCCCGCACCCAAGTCCGGGGTGCCCACCACTTGATGCAGTAACTTCGGAGACCCTTTCAGCTCAGACAACGTGCTTTCTCACGTAACTCGCAGAGAAAGGGCTCCTGTGTTACTGGTTGAGTAAATCGCAGTGGCTTGGAGAGGAAGAGGCTCCGGTGAGCAGCTCGACTGTCGCTCACTGTCCCGAGCGAAAGCCGAGGGATTCCGAGTCTGCGACCTGCCCGCCGTAGCGAAGCGGCAGGCGGGGGCTGTTTGAACCGGGAATCTTCCGCGAAAAGCCACTGCATGGAATGATATGCACCCCCAAGTTCACAACACTTTCCTTATCCATGTTTCTTAAGTTAAGATAAATCATGCTTACGGATTTCAAGCACAGATCCCTATCCCTTCTGACCGCGGTTGGGCTGACGCTGGTTACACTTCTGATATACGGCCAGACTTTTCATCATGAATTTATTCATTTAGACGTCCTAGATACAATCATTGAAAACCCCTTCGTTCGTTCAGGTGTCAGTTGGACAGGCATCCGGTGGGCTTTCACTAATCTGGAAGCCGGAGTATGGCAGCCGCTCACTTGGCTTTCCTGGATTCTCGACTGTCAACTCTTTGGGCTAAACGCAGGCGCGCATCATCTCATGAATGCCGGCATTCATCTTGCGAATGTTCTTCTGCTTTTTTTCTGGCTGCAAAAAGTGACGGGATCTACTTTCAAATCTGCAGCAGTTTGTTTTTTGTTTGCGGCTCATCCTCTGCGCGTCGAATCCGTGGCTTGGGCCGCTGAGCGCAAAGACACCCTCAGCGCCTTTTTCTGGCTGCTTGCACTGATCGCTTACTCCCGTTCTAAAATTATTTCAGCTCAAATGTCCATCAGGGACGATTCTCAAACGCCTGGGATTTCGAAAACCGACCCTGGTCACTTAGCCGTTACTCCTTTTGTTTTGTTATTTTTCATGCTGGGGGCCATGGCCAAGCCCATGGTCGTCACACTCCCGCTTGTTTTACTGCTAATTGACTTCTGGCCTCTCAAGCGTTTTGACAAAGAAAGTCCTCGTAATCTGATTCTTGAAAAATGGCCGCTCTGGCTTGGAGCACTTGCTGTGGCTGTGGGTTCTCTGTGGGCTGGTCAAAGCCTGGGAACCCTGCCCAGCACCGAACTTTATTCCTGGATGCTCCGATTTCAAAACGTCTGTGTCTCCTACGTTTCATATTTATGGAAAACGCTGGCACCTATTCAGCTGGCTGTCTTTTATCCTCTGC
>JBPOHP010000161.1:0-5540 GCA_052035445.1 Candidatus Magasanikiibacteriota bacterium | reverse complement strand
CGGGTGTGGGGTTGGGATTGCCACGGTTTGCCGATTGAGAACATTGTTGAGAAAGAGCTCGGTATCAACAACAAAAAAGATTTGCTCGATAACGTGGGCGTTGCTCGATTCAACTCGTTGTGCCGCGAACGGGTGTTGGGGTACGTGGATGAATGGCGTACCGTGATAGAGCGTCTTGGCCGCTGGGTCGACATGGATCATGCCTACCGCACGATGGATCGCGGTTATATGGAATCAGTCTGGTGGGTTTTTAAACAGCTCTACGATAAAAATTATTTGTACGAGAGTTTCCGCTCGATGCATATTTGTCCGCGCTGCGAGACCACACTTTCGCAATCGGAAGTGACGGAAGGGTATAAGGAAGTGAAAGATATCTCGGTCGTCGCGAAATTCAAGATCACGAACGCGAAAGAGAAACTCGGGCTCGATGGTGATGTTTTTGCACTTGCGTGGACGACCACGCCGTGGACGTTGCCGGGGAATGTGGCGCTGGCGGTTGGAGACGAAATTGAATACATTCTAATGGAAGGTTCCAGAATGGAAGGTGATATGCTAGCTGAACCCGGGGAAAAAAGAGCTCGTATAGAGAGTACTGGATTTTATATTGTAGGAAAAAAATTATGGGAAGATCTCTATGAGAGAGCTCCCGCGAACTACAGGAAGGTAAAGGAGGTAAAGGGATCTGATTTGGTTGGTTTAAAATATGAGCCACTCTTCCCGTACTACAAAAACACCCCGAACGCTTTCCGTATCGTCACCTCCGACCACGTCACAACCGACGCCGGTACGGGCATCGTGCACATCGCTCCAGCCTTTGGTGAAGATGATTTTAAGGTTGGTGTGCGTGAGGAGATTCCGCTGGTGCAACATGTAACCATGGGTGGCAAATTGAAAGAGGAGATAGACGTAAAAGATTTAAAAGTTAGGAGCGTAATACCTCGGGCAAAAAATATTCCAACTGAAGTAAGAGAAATTGATCTTGATGTCAAAAAATATCTTGAAGATAAAGGCCTTCTTTTTAGTTGGAAAAAAGAAGAACATTCCTATCCGCTTTGCTGGAGATGTGATACTGCGCTTCTTAACTATGCCACCTCATCCTGGTTCGTGAATGTCACCAAGCTGAAACCAAGACTCCTCGAGACGGCCAAGAATATTTCGTGGTCGCCCGAGAATATGAAAGAAGGGCGCTTTGGTAAATGGCTCGAAGGCGCACGCGACTGGAGTATTTCGCGTCAGCGGTTTTGGGCTTCAGTTATTCCAGTATGGCGGTGTGACCAGAACGAAAAACACCAAGATGTGTTTGGTGCGGTAGCCGAGCTCGAGGTGAAATACGGCCATAACATCGATGATTTGCACAAAGACATCGTCGATAACGTTACATACCCGTGTGCCACCTGCGATGGCACAATGAAACGCATTCCGGATGTGCTCGATACCTGGTTTGATTCGGGCTCGATGCCGTACGCGCAAGTGCATTACCCGTTCCAAAATAAACAAAAATTTGAAGAGAGTTTCCCGGCTGAGTACATCGGCGAAGGGCAAGATCAAACCCGCGCCTGGTTTTATTATCTCCATGTTTTGGCTGGTGCGATTATGGACAAACAGGCGTTCAACCATGTGATCGTCAACGGCATCGTGCTTGCTGAAGATGGAAAAAAGATGAGTAAAAAACTTAAGAATTATCCCGATCCATCGGTCGTCATGGAAAAATTCGGTGCGGATGCACTGCGCTTCTATATGGCGTCGTCGCCGGTTGTGCACGCTGAAAACCTCAATTTTTCCGAAGAAGGCGTGCGCGAAATCTACGGTAAACTCATCAACACACTATGGAATGTTTACGAATTTTATGAGCTCGCGGCTGATGTCGATCATCATGGCCAGGAACACAAATCATCGCACGTGCTCGACAGGTGGATTCTCGCCAAACTGCACACGACCATGAAAGAAACAACCGAACATCTCGAAGGCTATCGCCTGGCCGAAGCCGCCCGACCGCTCATCGCGTTTGTAACCGAACTCTCGCAGTGGTACGTGCGCCGCAGTCGCGAACGTCTCAAAGGTGATGATGCGAAAGACAAACAAGCCGCGCTCCACACGCTTCGTTTAGTTTTGCTGACTACTTGCAAACTGCTCGCGCCGTTTACGCCATTTATCGCTGAAACGGTGTATCAACGACTTCGGACTTCGGACTTCGGACTTCGGACTCTGCCTGATAGTATCCATCTCGAGCTCTGGCCGCACCATAAAGATGTCGAAAAAGAAGATGGCATTCTCGAGCGTATGGAAGAAATTCGCAAGATTGTAGAGCTCGGCTTGGCGGTGCGCGCAGAGAAAAAACTTAAAGTTCGTCAACCGCTCGCGGAGCTGCGTATGAATCGCAAACAGTTATCGCAAGATTTTCTCGACATCGTGGCCGACGAATTGAATGTAAAAAAAGTTTCGTTTGCCGAAGCGGTGCAAGAAGATTTTTGGTCAGCAAAAAAAGATGGTGAAACGAGTATCTGGTTAGATACACGGATGACTGATGAGTTAAAAGAAGAGGGTATGATGCGCGATCTGGTACGCGCAATTAATCAATTACGAAAGGATCAAGGGCTAACGGCCAAAGATCGGATTACCGTACAACTGACCGGTACTGCCGCGAAAAATTTGGTCGCACGGCACGAAAAAGAAATTATGGAAAGTGTAGCGGCAACGAAAATCACTATTAAAGATATTCCCGCATCTTCGCGCGACGGGTTCGACATTATCATCGAACGAGTGCAATGATTGCAAATAGAGACACCCACCATCTTGTAAGACGGTGGGTCTTCGCAGCGTTACGCTGCGGAAAAGGCACGCATGAAGCTACTTGCTGGCAGTGGTCTGTTCGCTAGGAGTGGTCGGGGGAGAGATCTGGATCAGGTAAACTTCTTTTTGAGAGCAGTATCCAGCGAACTCGCGCGGCATAGCGCTGCTGAAAGATTGCGCCTGAGCGGTGATGGCGAAGCAGCTCCAAGCTTGCGTTGCAGAATACTCGTCCATCTTTCCGTCCTCGTTCATCAGAAAGTACTTGGGAATGGCGCAGTATCCGCCAAACGGGCCAGCTTTGGCGCACGTGCTAATGCACTCATCGCGCGTCAGCGTCCCTTCCATCGTGCACTCGTTCGCAGCGTATTGGCCTGCCATGCAGCCTTGCGCGAGTACCACGAACAGTACGATCAGGGTTCTGATTGCGGCGCGGATAGCAGTCGTACGGGTAAACATTTGTGGGGCCTTTCTTGTGGTGAATCACCACACACTTTGGTAATGAGCGTCGTTTGTTATTGTTTGTCGAGGAAGGTGTTTGCTGTTCTTTATCGACATAGTACTATACCATGTTTTAGTGTTTTTGTCAAGATAATCACGGAAATATATTTACTAGAATTTTGGCTTATGTAAGATAAAAAAATGATTAGTAAATTATTTTGGCTAGATATAGCCTTTTCATGTCTGAAATGTTTTTTAGATTGGTTATTGTAGTCGAATTTCCTTTCTGATCTGTTGTATAAAGGATAGGGAAATATGATCAACATTAAAATTTAAGTGTTTTTTTAATATTCCATACTGATCTATGTCATCTGGTATCTCCAGGTATAGGTGGTAATAAAAAAACCACGCACAGTCTTGTGAAATACTATTCGTGGTGTGTCCCTCCGTCTTGTTGATTCGCCGCACCAAGTACAGTGTCGCGCGCTTTTTGCAAACTATCCTGTGCTTGCGAGTGGTAGCTTGCTTCTCTCTGAAGACATTGGTCCTTTGCCTTTCCTTGGAACTGGCTGCATTCGCAGCCCTCAAAAGTCGACGCTGCGCCGCATAGGATCACGAACAAGGCGAGAAATGCTGTTTGGATTGAGCGTGTACGCACGATGATTTCCTTTTTCTAAAGTTTAGATTATCGGTGTGGCAAGTATCTATGTGCTTCCAACTGGCTTGAGAGGGGGGTAGCATTGTCCGTTCGTGTAGCCATTTCCCCTACTTTCGCACGCTTTTAATTTTGCGTAATCAGTGCATGCTGCACAGCTTCCGAGATAAGAAAGCAGTAGAACATACAACGATAATTTCATAACCTCCTCCTATTTTGGTTAGGCGAAGTATATCAAAGACTTGTTGGTCTGGCTAGATGGCTTCATTTTTTAATAAAAGAAAGAACCGACCAGACGGTCGATTTAAAGAGGGGGTGGCCGAGCGCAGGATGCGGTGGAGGGGGAAAGTGCAAGTTCATGCTTTGAGTGCTAATGAAAAAACGAAGTATCAGCTCTGGGTTGCCGGATTTGGTGCAGAGACGCTATGGTGTGGACTGAGCTTCGTTCGCCAGGCCAGTGGTTACGCGCTGGTTGACCTCTTCGAGCGCGGTGAGGATGTTCTGTGTGTAGCGCTCCGGAGCCAGTGCCACAAGACGGTTAAAGATGGGAACATACACGTGTCCCTAGGCGTTCATGATCCGTCGAACGGTCGATGGGGCGAAAAGTGGGGTGATACGGGCCAAAAACGACGTCTTGTTCTCTCGGTTGGTGGTCAAGACACGCTCCTGTGGGGATGGTGGTAAGAACTATAGGTACCTTGCTCAGGCGGTGTAACTTCTGTCAATTAATGCTGTGGATGAGAAATTTTATGCTCATTGAGCTGTCAGTCAGTTGGTGGCAAATAAAAAATCGACCCGAAAGCCGATGGTGGTGATAGTAGTTGTAGGGGTAGGTGGTTACTGCGGCCGCGAAATCATTTGGCTCTCGTCCGTCACTTCTTTTGCCCCAAGATCGCAGACTTCAGATGCCGGTTCTCTTGATTGGAGCCGAGAGCCTTGTTTGTTGATTTTTTGGCACTCCCACAGACCATCAGAAGCGGCAACACAGGCATATCCCGGCGGACATTTCGAAGGATTAGTCAAGCAGCTGTCACCGTCACAGCCAACCAGGGTGGTAATTCCTAGCACGGCGGTCAGAACATATCCAAGCGTCTTCATCGTGAACCTCCTAACAGAAAACATACCAAGAGATTGTATAATGGTCAACTATAGGTCGGAAGTAGTACTACTTAAAAAACAGCTGAGCCACCTTGGTTTTAATTGACAAAATAGTAATTTTTCTTATATATTTATTGATACTGAGCGAAATTTGACCTCTATGTCTTCTCTATGAAAACCCTTGTCATCGTCGAGTCGCCTACCAAGGCTAAGACGATCAGTAAATTTTTGGGTAAAAATTACGTGGTCAAATCTTCGTTTGGCCATATTCGCGATTTGCCGAAAAGCAAGCTTGGTGTTGATGTTGAACATGGTTTCGAGCCGCAGTATCTGGTAAGTCGTGATAAACTCGCGGTGGTGAAAGAGCTTAAAGAAGTTGCCAAAAAATCTGACGAAATTTTATTTGCCTCAGATGAAGACCGTGAAGGAGAAGCTATCTCGTTTCATTTGGCTCACGTACTTGATATTGCACCAGACAAAGCCAAACGCATCACCTTCCATGAAATTACCAAAGCCGCGATCGAGCACGCCATCGAGCACCCACGTTCGCTCGACATGC
>JBPOHP010000129.1:0-2740 GCA_052035445.1 Candidatus Magasanikiibacteriota bacterium | reverse complement strand
ACCATCACGCTCTCCTCTTTCCCACGCACGCTGAGCCCGCTCAACTATTTTCTCTGGCGGTACAGCAAAAACAACCGCCTCGACAAAAACACCGTCATTTCGTAATTTTAAAATTTCTGCTCGCATTTTTCTTTGCAAATTTGTGCCATCAAATACTATTCTTTCGGCAGGTGAATTTAGCACGGCCTCTCGAACTTTTTCACCTAACATAACGGTAGCAACCCTATTTTTAATTGAAAAAACCTGTTCCTGAGAAAGCGGCTGCTCCTCTTTAAAAGCATTTTGTAAGGCATGAGCATACTCATCACTCTGAAGTAACTGCTCAAGTATTTGATCACGAGAGATGACTTCCCAGCCTTCTGCAAGCCTATCTTTAACATAGGTAGATTTGCCAGAAAATGGTAACCAAATCGTACATATTAAATTTGTGCGCTTTACATCTTGCATACATTTTTTTTAATATATTTGCTATTTTACCAAGATATGTTCTGGGTTGTACATACACTAAAACCACCTTTCGGTGGTTTTAGTCTTGAAATTGCGAGGGGTGTTTTAGATGCCGAGATCATCTACGGCATTCGTAGAATCCTGCATCATACCACCTTCAGCACGAGGTGGGCGACCACCAGCTGGTTCTTCGATTTTCAAGTTAACGCGAGCGTTAAGCTTGGAGCCGAAGGCCTTGAGAAGAATGCGGATAGCACGAGCGGTCTGGCCTTGACGACCAATGACGTAACCCATGTCAGATGGATCCACCTTGAGGGTGATCAGAACACCGCGTTCGTCAACAATACGAGTCGTAGAGACTTTGTCCGGATTGTTAACGATTGGCTTTACGAGAGCTTCAACAAATTGTTGATCAGACATATCAATAGATCATTTCAGTTGTAACAGCGCAGTCTGTCGACACCGTGGAACTGATCCACCAGCACTGCTTACACGATAATGATACCTAAAATTCTCTTGAACGTCAATAATAATCCACATGCTTAAAAAAACACCGCCCAGGAGGGGGCGGCGTTTTTTTCAAATTTCCGACGAAATTTACCGACGTTTAAGTTCCATATCAAAGGAATTCTCATCATAAACCGTTTTGGCGTCGAGCGACGTGATGCGGACGCGCATCGTATACAAGCCCGGAGCGAGCGTGCGAGAAATAAACTGGCTCGGAGTATACGTAATCGTTTGACCTCTAAGTACCGTGCGCTGAGCGATGCTTCTGGCAACAACCGTGTCAGCCGGACTCAGGAAGACGCGTTCAACCCGGTAGGCACCCGTTGCATTAGGATTCGTATAGGAAAAACGAATGGAGAGCGTTCCAGCGGTCAAAAAGGGATTGGAGAGCGTCGAGAACGATACGAAGCGAATGTTAGACGAGAGATTCTTGCCTTTATAGAGAGAAACAGAAGAGTAATTGGCGACCGGCGAGACATTGCTATACGTATTATTCATCAGCTGGAAGATGGTTTGCGGAGTAATAACGGTTCCGTCCGGAAGAGTGTACCACCCAAGTGAGCCCTGAGATGCCTGAGGAAGGGCAGAAGAAGATGGCGCGCCTGAGGTCGGTATACTAACCGGAACCATCGGATTATTAGGCATTCCAAAATACCAGGCCGAACCCGATGCGGAAGCAGTCGAAGACGTGGAAGTCGTCATGGAACCGCTCGATCCCCCTGCTGGCGTGCCACCGAATGATACCGTGGTTCCATCAGCCTTTAACGTGTAACTTCCGGCGAGCGTACCGGTAGCATACTCGGAACCGTCTTCTTTTCTCAGTACGATATTAAAGTTATAGAGCGTTCCGGGGCTAAGTTCACGCACTACCCCGCCCCAAGAAGATAGCAGGAAATATGTCGGAGTCGTGGTCAGAGAACCGTTGGCCAAATGATATTTGCCGAGGGTCTGGTTGTACACGCCGTACGGAGTCGTGGTCGGATTTCCGCCGAGCGACCAGCTGAGCAAATTAAGTGTTGTGCTCGACTCGCCAAGGAATGACGGGGTTGGCGGGGTGGCAAGTCGAGTCGTGCCAGTAGCTATACCATTGTTCGTTACAGTCCAATTTGAAATCCCATCATCGTAGCGAACATCAGCGTTCTGAATCAGATAGGTAGTACTCGGAGAGAGCCCTGTAACCGTGCCACCCCAATCCGAGGAGAAAAAACGATTAAAACTACCTGGCGTTCCGTCACTAGTATAGTAAACTGGCGAACCGCCTTGCGGTGTCACGGACAAAGAGGTTTTTAAAAAACTGGACAAATAATTCGTTCCCATGTTCAGGGCGACTCCGAACGAATTAGACGTGGTTGCCGATAACGTAGGAGCGCCAGTATGATCGGGAACAGTGACGGAACTAGACAAAGCAAACGTAGACGTGCCAACAGTCGAAGAAACAGTCGCTATCCGGAAATAATACCGTCTTGACGGATTAAGACCGCTCGCGGTCATGGTCACGGTAGTCGTATTGGCTGTGTTCGTAAACAACGAATAATTAGCACCGTCCACCGACGATTCAATCGTAAAAAAATTACCGCTACTGCCGGCAGGCCATGCCCAATTGAGCGATATCTGACCCGAAGCGATAACAAGTACTGGTGCTGCGACAAAACTGTTCGGGCGCAACGGGCTTTGGACAACGCTTGCCACACCAGCCGTACCGGCGTTAGCACCACTACCACCACCAACGTTAATAGAAGTCGTAGCGATCGAAGAAGTAGTTTCATACGTCAGATAAACACACCCA
>JBPOHP010000001.1:0-6209 GCA_052035445.1 Candidatus Magasanikiibacteriota bacterium | reverse complement strand
CATTGGCAAGCACGACAGGTCGGGTCATGATTAGGTTAATGGTGGGGCGGATTCCGCTTAGCAAACTATACCCGCCCAACATGACACGGGGAAGTGTTTGCTCTACATCAACGGTTGCCATGAGGATTCCACCATACATGTTCAGGTTTATTCCCAGACCTGTTACTATCCCCATAAAACCACCTCTGCACTTGGAGGGCGGTTTTTTTGCGGGGATATGCACTGCTGAAATATGGTATTTCCAGCTCTGACCATCAGATAGCATAGTGGGGTTAGTGGTCGCGCTATTGGTTGTGGGCAGACTCTGGTTTTTTTGTCCAACAGCTTCACTCAACATGAGAACTAAGAGTAAAAAAACGGCTGGCAATGTGCGCACGGTAAACCTCCTGAAGGTGGTAAGCTGATACTAGGGTGCATACCATATATCCAGCTAAAATGCAAGTATTATATGGGATAATCAAGGTATTTTCAGCTTGCGCTCGATAGGTGCTCGAGAGTACACTTAAGCTATGAATTCTGAAAAAAACCAGCATTTTTTTAGCTATACTAAGAGATCTGTTCGGCAGACGTTCGCGTACTTGCGCCTCGTACGACTCGCGGTGACTCCCGAAGAGCTCTATCGGTATCTGTGGCAGCCACCAGCTGGTTTGTCGTATACAGATTTTTTGTCAGTACATGCTCAGATGAATCTACTGTCCTCGTATGGTTGTGTTGTCGAGTCTATCGAAGACCAGGAGGTTGTGGAAGAACGGCGTCGCTCAGTCATCCCAACCGAACTCATGCTCCGCCGCGCTCGTCAGGCCGTGCGATTGGTAGCCTGGGTGCCATTTTTAGAGGCAGTGTTTGTCTGCAATTCGGTGGGGTCTGAAACCGCCCGGCCAGAGAGCGATATTGATTGGTTGGTGGTCACCCGACCCGGACGTATCTGGTTGGTACGAGCGGTGCTCAATAGTATCCTACGGGTCGCTGGTCTTAGAACATACGGCAATCATGAGGCTGGTCGGATCTGTCTATCATTTTTTATCGATCATGATCATCTTGACCTGGCACCACTCCGAGCCCTACCTGAGGATATTCACTTTGCCTACTGGTTACATCAGATGGTATCAGTGTATGGGCACGTTTCATGGTATCCACGTTTTGTGGAAGCAAACTCCTGGATTAAGCAGTATGTGCCTTTTCTCCACGAATCTCTCATTACCGCGTTGTACGAATCTGCACCGTCTGGAAGATGGGCAACGGGAATTAAGCGTGTGCTGGAAGGGTTGCTTGGTGGAGAGTTTGGTAATCGCTTGGAACGATGGGCGCATGCTCTGCAATACCGGAAACTCAAACCTTCACTCAAAGAAAAATCTCGGCACCCAGAAACTGGCGTGGTGATCGCGTCTGGTGTATTAAAATTTCACGAGCATGATACCCGTCAGGAGATCTATACACGCTGGAAGACGTCTCTCGATAATGAAAAAACCGCGTCAGGGTGACGGGTTTAGGTGCTGAGAAAAATTCTTATCTTGTAATCCAAGTATTTACTATGACGTTCGTCAAGAAACTACTCCACATAGCCGTTATCTGCTTAATTTTTTTTCTACCACTGCAAACGCGGTATATTTTTTCGGTTGGGCATTTGGGGCAGTATGCGAGTGAATATCAAACCGTGAGTTTGTATGGCACTGAGATCTTGTCGTGGGTCGTGGTAATGCTCGGTATAGTCGTGCACAGAACAATGTTTAGCCTATTTTTGACCACGCTGACACGGAAGCAAAAAATTGTGCTTGCCAGTGGTTTGGCTTTACTTGGGTTATCAGTGCTCAGAAGTGTTGATGTGTTGTTGAGCTTGTTTACGATATATCACTGGTCACTTCTGGTAGCTGTTGGTTTGGTGGTGTATCAGGTTGCGCGCGAGAGCGGTCTTAGATTGTTATACGCGTTTTGTCTGCAAGGATTTTTTCAGGCGAGTCTTGGGCTCTATCAATTTTTCACCCAAACACTTGTGGGTTCAAAATGGTTTGGTATGTCGACACAACTTCCGCAGACGCTCGGTGTGAGTGTGATTGAAAACGATCTTGGTCGGTGGCTGAGAGCATACGGAGGTTTTGGGTGGCCCACGTCTCTGGGAATTTATGTGGCCGTAGCGATGGTGGCGAGTGTTATTCTTTTTGTACATACCAAAAACAAACTAACAAGAATTAGCTTGCTCATTATGAGTCCGGTTATGCTGGCGGGATTATTCGTCACGTTTGCGAGGGGTGCCTGGTTGGCAGCTGGGGTTGGGTTGCTGTGTATTTTTGCTCTGTGCGTCCGCGACTATGCTCGTATCCCGCTGCCCGAGTACCGCGAACGAGGGCGAGACTGTTTAGCGCTTTATTTTGTGCTGGGGATACTGGTTGTTTCGTATGCGGGAGTGCTGAGACCCTTGATTACTACCCGGCTCTCGACCAACACTCGCCTCGAGCAGCGATCCGTGTCTGAACGTGTGTCGCAGTATCACGACGCGTGGAACATATTTCGTCTGCACCCACTCGTTGGGGTGGGGCCTGGGGCGTATACAAAGTATCTGTATACTATTCATCCCGATCGAGATATGTCTGGGTTGCAGCCGGTGCATTCATTGTATCTGCTTTTCGTTGCCGAGTGTGGTGTGCCGTTAACGTTGTTAACAGGAATTATTTTTTTTCAGATCTGGCGTATGTTGATTCCGGGAATGATGTTTGCGTTCGTTGCATGTCTTAGTGTGGCTGGATTGTTTGATCATTGGCTCTTAAGCATGTGGAGCGGCCTTTTGCTAATTGCTGCCGTGATTGTTTTTAGCACAGTTGAATTAAAAAAACCTCAAACTCGAGATGAGCAAGAGGCTCTGTGTTAGCTATGAATTTCCGACGCACTCAAGCTTGGCGGTAGCAAAAGGAACGTTGCTAGGGATTACGAATTTCCCCCCAACACACACATAGTGTGCCTCGAAGATAAGCTGATTTTTTGTGCGGCAGGCAATGTAGCCGCCACCATCGATAAAAATAAGTCCTTGCGATGGTAGGGCAACTGCTGATGCCGTTGCCGCTCGATGTTTTTCCGCGCAGTTCACTTCGACCGAATGGTCGATAGTGACTGCTTCTGGCTTTGGTTCTTGATTGGCGTGTGCCCAGGTACTCTCAAAGACGAAAGGCAAAAACCAAGCAGCGACTCCTGATATCAGAAAAACGGTTAAAGTACGCACGATTTATCTCCTTTTTGGTGATGATAATTGCGGCTCTCGACTAAACCGTAATCAGGTATTTTGTTCTTGTCAATAGTATGATGGGATAATTAAAAAGCCGGTTTTTATAAAAAACCGAGCTTAATGGTATGTTATTCTTGAATTGGCTTAAAAGAACGAATTCCAGCTAGTCCAAGCACGATAAGCGCGATAGCAATGGGCGATCCACCGGTAGTACCGGTTGCCGCACAGCCTTTTTGTATTGTATCATGCGTACCTCCATCAGGAGGTGGGGGTACCCTCACAAAAGTAGTGGTTGACGCGCAACAATCCACACTACGTCGATCTGGTTCTCCAGAACTGCCGGGGCACGGGCACGGACTAGGCTCTTTGGCAGCGGCTCCGGCGAGCGAGCATATAAACACAAGTGATGTGAGCAAACCAACAATAAAATACCAGCGTTTCATTGGACACCTCTGTGGCATATAAGCCACCAAGATAGTATGCCGAAAAAAATATTCTGTCGTCAAGAAATGATTTGGAATTTTTTACGGTAATTCAAAATAAAAAACCGCCTCACAGTAAGGTTTAGCGGCTGACCGTCGTGCGACGGCGAAATCGAATGGCGCAGAGCGCGAGAAGAAAAAGAACCGTGCCAGCCGGCGTTGTTGAGCTCGAAGTTGAGTATGAGCAAGAGATATTTTTTTCAATGAGTTTATTCAGGTTCTCATCCGTGGCAACTATCACTTTTGTTTGGCAGCATGCCACAGAGAACGCTGGGTCAGCTCCTGGTCCGCACATGCACATCTGTTGATCAGGGGTAGTGCCGCCGTCTGAGTTGTTTGATGCGTACGATGTGAACGGGCAGTTCGTGGCAAAAAAAATGAGTAGGGCGAGAAGATTTATACGCATGACGATGTTCTCCTGTGGTTTTGGTGTGAAGATAAGTATAGAGGGTTTGCATAACAAGTCAATATATTGATGGGATATTACTGTGGACAACCATGTAAGCATATTTTCTTGACAGTATTTCTGTCTCAGCTACAATGGGCATACAATTATCACTCAGATAATTGGAGTGATAAAAATAATTTACTTATTTAATTACAGGATACTATGTCTACTATCCGTCCGCTCGGCGACCGCGCGCTCGTAGAGCCCTTCCAAGAAGAGGAAGTAACTTCGTTCGGGATCGTGCTTCCAGATACCGTGGGTAAAGAAAAAAAAGGCCATGGCAAAATCATTGCGCTTGGCACCGGTGAAAATCTTGCCAAACTCAATCTCAAACTCGGCGACGTCGTCGTCTTTGAAAAATGGGGTGGCGAAGAAGTGAAAACCGGCAAAGGTTCGTCTGAGAAAGAATTCAAAATTTTGAACCATGATAAAATTTTGGCGGTGATTGAGTAGTTTTTAACGATGTCATTGTGAGGAGCGAAGCGACGTGGCAATCTCATAGGGTTACCTCGATGCAAGCTAACAAGATGTGAGATGACCCAGCGAGATTGCTTCGCTCCGCTCGCAATGACAATGTCTATTTTTTCTTATTCTTTTCAAATTATGCCTAAACAAATCATCTACGGCGACGATGCTCGCCAAGCCTTGGCTCGTGGCGTGAATGCGCTCGCCAACGCGGTTAAAGTAACGCTCGGCCCCAAGGGCCGTAACGTGGTGCTCGAAAAAGGATTTGGCGCGCCAACCATCACCAAAGACGGTGTAACCGTTGCCAAAGAAATCGAGCTCGAAGACAAATACGAGAACGCAGGTGTAGAACTCGTCAAAGAAGTAGCGAGTAAAACGAACGATGATGTTGGCGATGGTACCACCACTGCCACAGTACTCGCTCAGGCCATTGTGCGCGAAGGTATGCGCAATGTAACCGCTGGAGCAAACCCTGTTGCGCTCAAACGCGGACTTGATAAATGTGTAGATATCATCATTAAAGAAATTCAGGGCAAAATCGCGAAGCCGGTTGAACAAGACGAAATTGCCAACGTGGCCGCAATTTCTGCTAACGACAAAGAAATCGGCAAGCAGATCGCTGATGCGATGAAAGCAGTTGGTAAAGATGGCGTTATCACGGTCGAAGAATCACAATCATTTGGCATGGAAATCGAAACCGTGCAGGGTATGCGCTTCGACAAAGGTTATGTCTCGCCCTACATGGTCACCAATTCTGATCGTATGGAATCAGAATATGTTGATCCGTTCATCCTCATCACCGACAAAAAAGTTACCTCGATCCACGACGTGCTCCCAATTCTCGAGAAAGTCGCTCAGAGCGGCAAAAAAGAATTGGTGATCATTGCCGATGATGTCGAGGGTGAGGCACTCACCACGTTTGTGCTTAACAAACTCCGTGGTACGTTCCATGTGCTGGCCGTCAAAGCCCCGGGCTTTGGTGATCGCCGTAAAGAAATGCTCCAAGATATCGCCATTTTGACGGGTGGTCGCTTGATTACCGAAGAAGTAGGTCTCAAGCTCGACAGCGTACAGCTCGAAGATTTGGGTCGGGCACATAAAGTGACTGCCACCAAAGAACACACGACCATCGTCAACGGCAAAGGCAACGAACAGGCGGTTAAAGATCGCGTGGCTCAGATCAAAAAAGTAATGGAAAACACGGACAGTGATTTTGACCGCGAGAAACTCCAAGAACGCTTGGCCAAACTTGCTGGCGGCGTCGCCGTCATCCGCGTTGGTGCAGCCACCGAAACCGAAATGAAAGAAGTAAAACATCGTATTGAAGACGCAGTTGGTGCTACCAAAGCTGCTGTCGAAGAAGGTGTGGTGCCAGGTGGTGGGGTGGCGCTTATCCGTGCAATCCGCGCCCTCGATGGTCTCAAGCTCGAAGCTGAAGAAGCGGTGGCTATGAATATTTTGCGCCGTGCGCTCGAAGAACCGCTTCGCCAGATTGCTCATAACGCCGGTGTTGACGGTGCCGTGATTGCCGAAGAAGTGAAAAAACGCGATGGGGCTGTTGGTTATAACGCCGCTACCGGAGTATTTGAAGACATGATCA
>JBPOHP010000176.1:0-11579 GCA_052035445.1 Candidatus Magasanikiibacteriota bacterium | reverse complement strand
GTTTGTGACTAAGCACTCTGCGGCACTACCTCGAGTGGTCGAGACAGTTTTTTACCCAGCCGCTGAAAAAAAATTAACAAATAACCGTGAACAACTACCAGCAACGCGTTGATGATCGCTCACGGTTAATTGTTCTTGTCAAGTTTCGTGCTCACACCATAGCAGAAATTTTAAGGCTTGACAAGGGGGAGGTATGTGGACAGCTCGCGTTGAGCGCGAAGTACTTAGTGTACGAGTTCCGTTGTGAGTAGTAAGATTCTTGTCTCAGCACTCTGTACTCAGAACTACTCTAGTGGTTCGATATAAAATTTTTCTTCTTCACGCTCATCTTCATCGATCTCGGCAGCTTCTGGGTGTTCGGCCAAAAACGCACTTTCCCAATCCGCTTTCCAGCTCTGTTCATTGAAATAAAGCTGCTCGGACACAAGCGAGTCTTCTGAGAGATTCTTTTGCAGCTTAGGTGTAGTGCCGCTATACGGCGACTCAGCAATACCGACGATCTTTTTTTCTTTTATTTCTTCTGGCACATTGATAGCACTATCTTCGTCTTCAACATCAATATCTTGACATTCATTGCTCGCAACCAACTGCTCATATTCATCAAGGTGCATCACCACAAACACATCGTCAGTCTGAGCGTCTGAGACAATAACGTGTTCAGTGGTAGTACGAACAAGATCAAATATGCGCTTAAGGTGAGCCGAGTTCATAGAGTGAGGATCAAAAACTTTTGATATTCTAGAGTTTTTTTCATCTACTGTCAAGAAAAAACCCGTGCTCGCGCTACAGGTCTTCTATACTTATCTAGATTCGATGTGCTAATTTTGAAATCTGCCCTGCCCACATCGTTTACGACATGGTCAAGACATAGTCAAAAGGTCTCTTGCGTACAGAAACAGATTTCTATGTGCAGAACATCTGGTCTTCCGATACGAAGAGGGTATCGGCCGATATTCCCCTCTTTTTTGGACCCAACAAGTCATTTGGGCGGGCGTAGAAAGAACGATATGGCGCCAGGCATTGTCATGATATAACTTGGTATCTCACCACACATCAAATTGAACATGCCTCTGGTTGTGTACACCGCTCGTTAGTATACACAGCTCTTATAATGGTAGCAAGCCTCACCTGTGAGCAGATACGGCTGTGCGCTACTGCGTAGTTAAAGAATGTTGAGAATCTCAGTTTTTTGACGACGAAAACGAAATAATTCTGCCGGACGATTGGGTAAACCGCTTATTTTTTTTCCGACGGGCAAAATCATATTGAGAGATAAAATTTTCTTTCGAAAATTTCGTTTGTCGAGTGTTCGGCCCAAAATCACTTGGTAAATTGATTGCAGCTGAGTCAGTGTGAATTCTTTTGGTAACACACTGTAGACGATGGTGGTGTAACGAAGCTTACTCCGAATCCGTTCGACGGCATAGTCGATCATACTGGCGTGATCATAGCCAAGCGACGGGAGCTTGTCGATAGCAAACCAGGCAAGATCATGCGTGGTAGCCGCCGACATAACCGCGTTTGAAGTGTAGGGAACAAGCGCAAAATAGGCAGTCGAAACAACACGCCCAAACGGGTCGCGGTCGACCGCGCCAAACGTGTAGAGTTGCTCGGTATATACTCCCGTAATCCCCGTTCGTTCCTGTAACTCTCGTTTAGCTGCATCATCGAGCGATTCAGCGCTTTTAATAAGGCCACCGGGGAGTGCCCACGCATTTTCATAGGGAGGTTTGGCAAGTTTCATAAGCAAAACTCTCAATTCGTTATTTACAACCGTAAATAGAGCGACATCAACAGCAACAACAACGTGGGTGTATTTTTGAGGTAGTGAAGACATAAGATGGTAGGTACATGAATATGCTCATCCTACCATAAAGGCACAATAGAAAAAACCCGGCATAAAGCCGGGCAGCACTAGCTCTGCGCGTGCTAAGGGGCACATGCAGAAAATTGATGGGCTACAAACGATAACGATACAGGGTCAACACCCCCTCATACAAGGTGTCTCCGCGCTCTGGCGAGACAGCCGAATAGGCCAGAACACCGAACTCCTTGGCGTCTTTGAGTGCTGATAGGATGCCGAAGACGTAGCTCACACTACCAACATTTGACACAAGAATGTGGTGCGGCTTAAACGCCAGGCTGCCGCCATTTTTGCGACGTCGACAACGCGTAGTATTCAGAATTTTTGCTACAACGATCACATCGCTATCTGGAACCAGGTAGTGCAGACGCACGCAGCGTCGCGTGATTGTTTCGATAACAAGGCTCATAAGGCTCGGCTGATCGACGCGAGCTGGGATCTGTAGCTCATGCAGGCGATCGGCGTTGTGTATCCACTCTTGGGGAATCGAAATCAAAGACGTCATGATTGAGCACCTCATTGGTTATAGACAAACCCCGTGCACCAGGGGTCTGCCAGAAGGAAAGCCGTAGTACTACGGGGTGGGTGAATCCTATTCGGACTCCACGCTGGATTTGAGGTTTGGGCAAGCATACGCCGCAACTTCCAACGGTCGCCACGACCGGTTACATTCAGATCGAACAGACTGCTAATCGTCCGACCCTTGTACACCTTGCCGTCGCCCCGGTTGTCCTCAAGCACGGCTCGCATGAACGCCGACTGCTTATTCTTACCGTCAGCATCATTCTCGTTCGGCACACCACAGAGCTGGAGGAGGGAACGATCCGCTGCATTATTCGCCTTGGTAAGGCGGTAAACGAACGCCTCTGTCTCGGACAAGACAATCGGTGGGGGTAGCGACGGTACCAGCATCAAGCGGGTCAACCACCGTAACCGGTTGCTGAAAATAGAGCCTCTCTAGCTTATACCCCATTTTCATATCTGGCCGCGAGATATCCCCGCCTGCATCCACAAGTCCGTCATCTACCATCGCATCAATCGAAACAATGCCTCGACTAGCAATATATTGAGCAATCAGGAACATCAGCGCGGTAGAGGCAATGAACTTCAGAGCGATTTTCGCAGTCCTGCACATGATTTCCTCTCCTTAGGACACCTAGGGTGGTCCAAGTTGTGGGGTGAAATAAAGGCAAATATAGCTAACATAAGCTCTTATTTCACATCCACAGCTGTTCTATAATGAACGAGCAGAACAACAATAACTGCTTAAAATACCACGTTTATTTAGGTGCATCAAGCTGGTCGACAAACAAAAATTGCACCATGAACGGCGCAATTTTTTGCTTCTTTAAGAACTTATTTTTGACCCATCTCTTGTGACATGAATTTTTTCACCTCAGCGATGGTTGACATAAATTGAGCCGGAAAAATGATCGTGGAATTCTTTTCAACGCTGATTTCGGCCATTGTTTGTAGATTGCGGAGTTGGAGGGCGATCGGGTGGGCTGCCATAATATCGGCGGTGTCAGCCAGTTTTTGTGAGGAGAGAAATTCACCTTCGGCTGCAATGATCTTTGCGCGTTTTTCGCGCTCAGCTTCGGCTTGTTTGGCCATTGCACGCTGCATACCTTCGGGCAATTCAATATCTTTAATCTCGACGACCGGTACGATCACACCCCATGGTTCGGTATGAGCATCAAGCACTTTGGTAATTTCACGATTGATTGTTTCGCGTTCGCTTAAAATTTCGTCGAGTTGAAACTTACCAACAATATTACGCACTGATGTCTGAGCGATCTGGTTGATGGCTGCCATAACGTTTTCAATGGTAACAATGCTTTTGATACCATCAGTCACGCGATAATAAGCTACTGCAGAGACATCGACCGAAACGTTGTCTTTAGTGATAATTTTCTGACTTGGCACCGGAAGAGTGATGGTGCGGAAATCGACTTTACGTATTTGGTCGATAAACGGAATAATCCAATTAAGACCCGGCTCTTTGACACCGATGATCTTGCCAAGACGAAAAACTACACCTTTTTCGTATTGCTGAACGATGCGGAGGCCGAGCACAATAATAATGAGGGCGATGAAAAAAAGAGGAAAGATGAACCCCATATTCTTTAATTAATTAGGAATTAGGAACTGGGAATTTGGAGAAACATAGCTCCTAATTCCAAATACCTACTACCCAATTACTTATTTTTCCCGAGCAGGCTGAGCGCTGCACGTAATAATTGCTCACTCGTTTTACCGGTAGCATCAAGCGACTGAATAACCTCGCGAACTTCGATCGAAGAATAACCAAGTGCCTCAAGACCTTCGGCCACATCTTGCACAATTGATGGTTGGCCACCGGCGACGGTTATTGACCGCTGACCGTTGACCGTTGACGAAATCTTCGTTCGGAGCTCAAGAACCAAGCGTTCTGCCGTCTTTTTACCGATTCCGCTGACTTTCGTCAAGTACGCAACATCACCCCGACCGACTGCGCCGGCAATATCACCGACTGCGCCGAGCGCCAAAATATTGAGTGCGGTTTTGGGACCAACACCACTAACGGAGATAAGTAGTTCAAATAATTTTTTTTCATCACCGGAGGCAAAGCCATAGAGATCAAGAGCGTCTTCTTTTACTACCAGATAGGTTTCTATCACTACTTCGCTCCCCAGATTACTGGCAGCCAAGCACGCAGGACTCGCGGCAATACGATACGCCACTCCCCCGGCAGTCATGATAACCAGCACTCCCTGAGTATTAGATTGTACACGACCAGCGATAGCGTAAATCATAGAGGAATATCAAAACCTTGGTCGTAGTATGCCAAAAAACAGCATAAAAAACAACTTTTTTTAGTCTTCAAAAATTATCCACACTCAAACGTCTTGACATAAATCAACTTTCAGACTATAGTTAGGCGTTCACCTGACGAGACACTACGTCACGTTGGCGGGCGGAAACGGCTAATCCGTCCATTGTGAGCAGAGCCACCACAACCTTGGAGTCAGAGATGAAGAACGCAATGCCACCCCGGAGTCGGGGACGCCCGAACGGCGTACCCTGTTCGCTGGCCATGGCGATGAACCAGGCCACTTGTAATCACTGCCTCATGAGCATCGGCAGCACCAGCAACGACGACGGCCTGGGCAGCGGCGCGCACTGAGCGCTGCGCAGCGGCCTGCATTGCGGGAAGCACCTCAGTAAGCCGACTGCCCGGTCGAACACCGTTCGAGTCTGAGCATGGATACGAGGACACTCCCCGCACCGGTGGACATCCCATACGGGGATGGTCTGCCGCTCGAAGTCTTCTCACCACTCTGCTCCGCAGAGCAAAAGGAAAGGAGGAAACGCGTGACGACCAAAACGTTGAAACATGATTCACGGCAGCGCTGCGAAATGCGCCGACGCACGTCGCCAAGCCATGGGTTTGCCTAGCGCGACGCAACACTGATCTCCTGACCGGAAAACGGCAGAACATCAGAACGCGGCAACAACCACGTCGGAGAAGGGCACCTCGCAGCCGGTAGCTACCGCAGGCACAGCAGACAACAAGCCTGTGCGCGGCGCCGAGCAGCCGCCCTCCGATGAGATACATACCCAGAAGTAGTAGATATTGGCTCGTAGCCAGCACCCAAGCGGCTACGAGGCAATCAAACGTCCGGCACCTCGCTGTTGCCATTGCGCAAGCGCGATGCCTGACAACAGCAAAAGTCGAGCGAAAGCCGTGTGAGCCTATTTGTGCCACAACGGCAAGTCGCCGACCTGGTTCTGCGAGAAAGCAGCTCAACTATGCGCTCGCAGGCCAATTGGCCTTCTTCCCCTCACCATTTCTGGTGAGGGGATTTTTTTATAGAAAAACCAAAAAAATCCGTTACCAATGGCTTTTCAAAAAATTTTGGTAACGGATTTTATATCCTACACTATCGTTTGATAACCTTCTTCTTATTGACATTTTTTACTCTACTCACCCGAATCAATCCACCACAGGCCACCACCTCAATTCCCTGCTTCTCTAGCTCATCCAAAAACAAATTCATGCCGAGCGAATCAGACGCCATGTGGCCGGTGATAATCACGTTCATACTGCATTCATTGGCTTTTTGCACCGCATCTTCTTTCATGTGCATGCTGAGCATCGTGCTAAAACCGGCTTTGGAAAATTCGGGGTACACTTTGGCCGATGGATTGGTGCCGCCCGTCATTTCGACCACGGCTTTACCCAGGCGATGACGCGGACTACCAGCAATAATTTTGGGGCCAGCACCATGTCGTTTTGCCTCTTGATATTCAGGAATTTCCATCAGCATTTTGAGCACATCACCCAACGTTTCTGGCTGTTTTTCAGTTAGTAGATCGCGCAAAAATTTATCGACCAAATTATCGGTGATGGTGTGGGTATCGATAAAATCGATCTTAAGGAGACGAGCAACATCAACGACGCGATCGTAATTACTCGGATGCGTACCGCGCCCAACTTCACGAATACGCTCTTCCATCAATTTTTCGGCAATGTGAATGGGGAGACCGTAGCTTTCGTACACCCCGATCGACATTTCCATTACTTCTTGCAAATTGGTAAGGCTTTTACCATTAGGATGATGTCCGATTACCAAATCAACTGGCTGGCCACGTTCACCAAGCTGTGAGGCAAGCAATAGTTCAGTGCCCGAAATATCAATACCTGCCATCACTCGTTTAACCGATTTACCACCATTCACATGAATTGAGCTATCAGGGTACGGATTTTTGAGAAGCGTGGTGTCGAAATATTCTTTATCGTGCGGTTTTAGATCTTCGTATTCTTTGGCCAGGCGTTTGAGGTATTTTTCGACCCCGTTTTCGCCACGAGGATCAGCGGCGATTGCTAGAGCGATACCGAGATTAAAAATGTCAGCAGTAGTCATAGGTCATTAAAGAAAAAGTAATTTTTTTATTGTAGCGAGCATTCTTATTATCGTCAACGATCGCATCTGCATTGAAGCCGACTGCGCAATTTGCTACTATAGAAACTTAGATTCTATGAAAACAAAAAAAGCTACCATCCTCCCCGCTTATACCAACGAATTGTTTGTAATTACCGGGCTCAGCGTCACTATTTTTTTGATCCGCTCTTTGTGGTCGAGCGACTGGTATTTTTGGTTTTTGCTGTGGAACACATTTTTAGCAGGCATTCCTCTAATGCTAAGTCAAATTATTCGAAGGATGCGCGCGGACAACGTTACGTTACCAATCTTTTTCTTGGCTATGGGGTGGATGGTCTTTTTTCCAAACGCACCATATCTTATCACCGATCTGTTTCATCTTCATGAACGCACTACTGCCCCGCTCTGGCTCGATACATTTATGTTATTTCTGTTTGCACTTGAGGGGCTCGCGCTCACACTCTCAACCTGGAGTGATATCATAATCTGGCTTAAAAAAATATGCCGTCCTTCGTATCAGCTTGGCCTTAAAATCGGGATACTATTTTTGACATCGCTGGGATTATACATTGGGCGATATTTACGCTGGAACAGCTGGGACATACTTTTTCAACCCTGGCGTATACTTCATGAAACTTTGATAATAATAAGACATCCCGTCACGATAATCGACTTTCTCGGTTTTACCGCAGTGACCACACTTATGCTTGGGGCACTACTCATTGCTTTGCAGCCAACCACGCTTTCTCCCAAAAAACCTCTATCCCGACTATGAACAACCATCCGTTTCTCAATCCACACTCTTCAAAAGCGCTCCTCGATGAACGTACCGAGCATTTGGTACCAATTAAAATTCTTTTCTCAGCCTGCGCTGGTACGCTGATGAGTATCCTTGGCAACGTAATTGTTGGCTACTTTGTTATCACTACGCTGCACATCAACCTTGTAATCCCGTTCACCTCTCCTCCACAAAATATATCACTCGGGATGCTTGCCTCTATAAATCTTGTCTGGGGGAGTGTTGTCTCTATACTCATCTATCTTTTGAACCGTTTTACTCAGCGACCCGTGATGATTTTTCGTGCCGTGCTCCTCGTATTTTTTTTACTTTTCAGTTTTGCGGTCGTCAGCCTGCCACTACCACCACTCTTACGCCTTATAATCTTTATTCTTGGCAGCATCGCTCACGTCACGCTTGTTACCCCGCTTACACGCTTCACCCACCCAACACTACTATAATAAAAAATACCAAAAAACAGCCTAGACGGCTGCTTTTTTTGTACGCTTACGTGGTGCGCGGCGAGGCTTTGAATCGTCGAGTGCTAGTGCGCGTGGACTAACCGGCGGTAACAAAACGGCGGCTGGCGCGGACACATGTATATTTCGCGGCACCGGCAAGTTATAGCCGAAAGCTGCTCCAAGAACCGGCAGAACGAGCACAACCGTGGTAAACCATGGCTGGTACGAATAATCAAACACATAAATAGCAGCAATCATCCCAAGAACCGCACCGCACCACGACACCAGACCGGAACGATGATCGTGAATCAACTGACCAACTCCATACACCATGAGCCAGCCCCCGACCGTAGAAGCAAACAGGAGTCCGAGCATACCGGCCGCTGGCTCACCGCGGAGTCCTCCCCACACAATTTCGGGATACACCGAACCATAAAAACTACCCACAATAACACCTGGAACACCACAAAGAAGCGCACCGCCGAGACCAGCCACGAGCTCTACTAAAAAATTACTCCGCGAAAAACAATATTGAGTATACATACTGTAGATAATATATCGTAGTATAACACACTCACTAACACCACACATGTTTAAAAAACATGGTATACTACCTGGTATGAAAAATTTCTTTTACCTCATCTCTACCCACCCACAACTCTTCCACCAACTTGCCGCGATCGGACAACTTGTTCTTGCGTTTTTCTTAGGAGGAATACTTGGTCTGCAACGGGAACGACATGGTAAGGCGGCCGGCACACGAACCTACGCCCTTGTCTCGGCTGGAGCAGCACTTTTTACGGTCTGCATAACTTTGGCTTTTTCTTCAGCCACCGAAACCGCACGGATGACATCACAAATCATTACTGGTATCGGATTTATTGGCGCAGGCACCATTCTTCGACGCGACGATCGTATTGAAGGTATTACTACTGCCGCCGGACTCTGGTTTGCCGCTGGTATCGGTGTGACGGTCGGTCTTGGGCTCTACTATCTGGCTATCGGTGCAGCTACACTTACGTTACTTGTACTCAGCATCGATGATGATCGTATACCGTTTAGCCAAAAAACAACACAAAAAGAAAAAACCCGAATCAAAAAAAATCTTCCTACCGATTAAACTATCCACCACCTCAGGGTTGGTGGATTTTTAAATACCAGGCACCGAGAACGACGAGAACTCCGGCATACAGCATGCGTCCACGCAATCGTTTGATGAGTTTAATGCCATAGAGTAGCGGAAATAACGGGGTAAAAAAAATAAGCAACCACTCATGTTTTACCCGCCACGCCCATGACGCGATAATCATATCAACATCACCATCCGACGGCAGCGCGTGTAGTGCGATGACAAATGCGAGCCAACTATAGAGTAGTGTCTCATACGTCCACGACCCGATAACAATCCGCCCGGCCAAAAAAAGCGAGAGCAGACTATTACCGATAAACGGCCCGCAGGCAATGAGAATATTCGACAAAAAATCCTCTGGTTCGGCATGCTCAACAAAACCCGGCGGGTCACGGAAACGCAATAAACGCATTTTGAAAATTTTGACACCACTTAAGACGCACAGCAACGCATGAGAAAGTTCATGCGTTATGATGCCGGGGGCTTGAAGGAGAATGAGGAGGAGGCGGATCATGCCACATCACTAATTTCGTCAAAAAAAATTTCTGGATTTTTCTTCATTAGGACGTCGCGTTCAAATATACATCTCTCTAAAAAAATTTTTTTCTCAAACATTGAGTTTTTTATATCAACCAATTTCGCAACTTTCGGATTTTTATATAGTAGCGCTAATTTTTTATTAAATACATTTACTCTTTCTCGCAATTCAGCAGCGGCATTATTTACAAATAACTGAAATTCATTTCGCTTAACAGGAAGTATTTCTGGTAATTTCTCTGGCAGCACTGGCTCAAAAATGCTTCCAATTGCTTTAAGATCTCTTTCAGCTCGAGAAATCAACTGTTGGTGGGCAACCATGTCGATTTTTTGACCATCAATAATAGCTTTTTCATTTTTTTCAATAGCGGAAAACACGTCGCTCATTGATTGAGGAAAAAAATTTTCAATCTTTAGCTGAACTTTTGGAATTCGACCCTCGAGACTTGTCACCATTTTTTGTGCAAATTCGAACTTTTCTCGAACTGTTGCCATCATTTTTTCCAGAAGGCCCGGAGTTGTAAACCACCTGACAAGAGTCTCCTCGGAAATATGACCATCGCTATCTACCGAAATTTTTTCACCGGTCTCGGTCTCGAACAACTCAACTTCTTGAGATGAAAATCGTTCTATATTCTTTACATCAGCAATAATTTCACCGAACTCTTTCGATACACTACTACGACCATCAGGACTCTGTGTCGGAGTATCTCGGTGCACCATATCTTGTGGGCGCGACCTATCCGGTGTTTTATCAGCATGATTATTCATATTGTATGAACTATTTATTTTTTTAAAATTGCTTTTTTTAAACGAGTTACTCTTTTTCGATCAGACGGTGTCAATCAATATGACGAATTTTTTTCATTTTTATTCTCAAAATTTAGTAATGAAAAAATCTGGAGCCGACATAATCTTATTCATTAACAATCATTCTTTCATTCAAACCAAACAAAGAAGCACTAACCACCCACCACAACATCGCTAGATCGTTCTTGAAATACGGCACGTCAACCAGTCCGTGCACCAGCGTAACCGTGAGGAGCGCTACCGCTAGTATACCCCACTGCCGGTTGCGCTGCAGCAGGCGATATGCACAGATGCCCAGATACACAGTCATTCCCATAAAACCTGCCAGTCCCAAAAACCCGGTTTCTGTCCAAAAATTAAAAATGATGTTGTGTGGATAGATCAGACGTTCCATCTTTTTTACATCATAATGTGGCTTTTGAATTTTACGAAAAAACTGCCGCACGCCCGCGCCAGCCACAAAATTCTTGGGGGAGGCCGTCAAAAATTCTACACTGTACGACCAAAGCGTGAGCCGATTTTGACCAGACTGATCGCGGAACAACACGACAGAATGGATTTTGGGCACGAGCACGGTGGCCACGATCGCGAGCGCAATAAGTACAGCCACAATTTTTTTATACCCCGCGAGAAACAAACTGACAACGAGCGCCGCCCCGAGCGCCAGCACCGTACCGTCTGATTTAGTGAATACCACCGCAAGAAGCTGTAGCCCGATGAGTACGGGCAGAGCTCTACGCAGTACACGTCGACGACGATCGTTGGCGGGCAACAACGCTTGCCGCGGATCTTGAGCTAAAGCACGAAACGAAAGATAATAGCCGACCGTGAGCACGATGAGTGATTCCAGATACAGCCCAACTGCGTTCGGCGAGCTAAAAAACGCTGTCACCCGACGTGTCGCCGAGAGCGTCCATTCTGGGGTGGCAATGCCAAAGCCAGTGATTTTTTGAAAAATGCTGTAGAGCGTAACCGAGAGAGAAGAAAGAATGAGATACGAAATAAGGTGTGAAACAGAATCCGTAGTAGTGTCATTGCGAGTCCCGACACCCTCGGGACGAAGCAATCTCATGGG
>JBPOHP010000004.1:0-6491 GCA_052035445.1 Candidatus Magasanikiibacteriota bacterium | reverse complement strand
ACGAAGGCTCAAAAGATGTGTGTGACACGACATATTTTTTTGTGCTATTAAACGGAGTCGCTACCTCAAGATCGGTCGTAGCGCCCGGCCAATATCCGGCAAAAATATCGTAGGTGGTCTTGCCGAGCAGGAGCTCAAACGGAATACCAAAAAATCCACCCAAAACGGAAGTCAGCTTCTCGTCCGAAGGAAAGGCTATTTGCCAACCGCCATAGGCAAATCCGCCGGTGGTGTCTTCTTCGGGTCGGCCTGGCGCCTGCATTACGCCGTCGAGCGTAACGAAGGTGGTGGTAATAATTTTGCGCATAGGTCGAGTGTGTTTAGTGTGGTGTCTAAGTGTTCAGTACCCAACAGTTTCAATCAGTGTAAGCGTTTCGGGGCTTTCTGTCGAGAATTCAGCGGGAACATAATAATTTTTGGTCGTTAGCCAATTTTTTGTAGATGTACGTAGTAAGGATAGTATTGTGGATGTGATCGCTAAATAATCAACTACTAAAGTTTTCCACCAACTTCTATATAGAGAGCATCATTCTTCTCTAAACCATTGTACGAACCAACACGCGGGGGTTCTGACTGATATGGAATTTTGAGCTCATCAAACAGCGGTATTTTTACGAGCTCTAGTTCATTTTTAGAAGTAATTTTGAATAAATTTATTTTTCCCTGGAAATCATCTAAAAGATTCAGGTCTACTTGGCAGCTAGTATCCCACCCACCATTCTTAAATATCTCCATTAACTGTTGCGCATATTCTTTTGCCTCTGGATCAAAAATTTTAATTTTAAAACAAACCCTACCAGGTGGTTTCTCTCTTAAAAATTTATCTACTGATAATATCTGATTATTCGTCAATTTACGAGGTGCGTTGATATAATTATCACCGTTTTGATTCACTGTTTGAATTATATTTGATAAGTTCTGGGCTGTTACATTTATTCCGGTTTTTTCTTTTGAAAGAAAAGAAAAAAATCCAGAAATAATAGCAACTATAATAGAGCCCCCCACTCCTATTACTGCAACCAAAATCGGAGTTTTTTTAAAAATACCCATATGTCTATATTCTAGATCCCAACAGATTAAGAAATTCGAATCCACCCTCATTTCCCCATCGGCGGCTCCCACAACTCAACCTTATTCCCCTCCGGATCCATGACCCAGCCGAACTTGCCGTAATCAGACTCGTCGGTCTTGCCGAGCACGCTACAATCATCGGCTCGCTCGCGGCATCTTTATAGTCGAAGGCAACTTCTCTTGTTCAGGATTTCGACGAAATAAAAACGGACGTGTCTCGCTGTAGCCTCGCCTTAGTAATAAGAAGCAAAGAAAATTGGAACTACTAAATCACGCTGCCCGCCTTCGCTCTTTGGAGCTACGGCGAGGTGAAAGCGGAGAGGGCGAGATTCGAACTCGCGGTCCCTTGCGAGACACGGCTTTTCGAGAGCCGCACTTTAGACCACTCAGACACCTCTCCATTGGATTTAGAAGCGGTGTGTCCCGTGTGCACGGGACCACCTCTCCAGGTTTCACTATTGGTAAAAATCACTGGGTCAAGCCTAACACACCCCTGACCTTAAAATCAAGTCTTATCTGGATGGGCGTAGATAATATTTTCGACGGCGTTTCCTATATGATAGCTTATTGACCAATAGTGCGAAGAAATGGGGGCTACTGCTCCGTTTTTCGGATTTCTTTTACCAACCAATCGCACTGTTCCATGCGTCGTTGGCTCAAAGCAGGGTTCTTCCGTGTGAGATCTACCGAGTTCTAGTGGCACAAGCCCGGGGGTGGGTATGAGTGATGATGAGAACTCGCTGTCTGCCAATATCGAACGGAAAGAGTTTTTTCCCTGGTTTTCCTTTAATACCGCTAACACTTCTTGGGCACGAGTTTCGGATATATACAGGATACGTCCCGACACAACCTGCGGCACAAGTCCTTTGCCAGACTCTTGTCGAAAACGCCAGCACTCCCCGCTCTGGAGTACAAAATAGTGTGAGCCGCTTGAGCTTTGAAAAATAGCTTCAAATTTTTGAGGTTCTTTAAGGAGTTTTTCAACGTAGGTCTTACAAACACGATCCTGAATTTCGTTACGTAACCGTACCCATTCAGGAAAGTTAGAGCTAACGAGATTGCCAATCTGCGAGTGCTCTTCTTCGGCCCGAACATCTTCATTAAGCTGCTCGCGTAATGAAAAAATATCATCCGGAGTAAATGGTTTTTCTTTTTTTTCGAATTGTGGCGGTTGTTCGACGTGTCGCATATAAAAATATTATTGTTTATACGGCGAAAAATCATCGCCATCATCCGCACACTTCGGTAAATCATCGGCGATAGACAACCACGGCAGCTGGCTACTCGTCCAAATATGATAGGTCGGCACCATGTTTTCTGGCGCATCGAGGCTCGCTATGGAAATATCGATATCTGCTGGACCTTCGGTAAAGCCAAAAAAGAGTTGGGTGCCGCATGTTTCGCAAAACTGACGAATGGCTTTTGGTGTAGATTGGTAGGTTTTTGGGGTGCCCTGGAGAATGCGTACAGCACTGATGGGGTACGTAACCCAAGCAACGACAGGAGCGCCGGTTGAGCGCTGACACCGGCGACAGTGGCAGTAGCCAGCACCTTCGGCAGAAGGATTGCCGGTAAGTTGATAGCGGATGGCGCCACACAGGCAACCACCTTCAAGAATGCGTGTTTCAGTCATACACTTCGCGTCGATGTTTAATGCGTAGAATCATAAGTACGGTAACCATTCCTTCAGAATCAATGTCAAACAAAATACGGTAATCGCCAACTCGGAAACGATACGTACCATCCGTACCGACAAGGCGTTTAGCGAATTTTAGTGGATTATCTTGATGTGCAAAAAATCGGAGTTTTTTGTAATACGTTCAGCTATTTGATCATCGATATATTCCAAATCAGTACGCGCATTTTTAGATAGACGGATCTGAATAGCCATATTCTAACGAGTCCTGGTCTTTTTCATTTTTAGATACTGCTCTACTTCGTCTAAGGTGTAGACTTCCCCCCTACGAACCTGAGCTCGGGCTTCAGCAATATCGGCGACTAATTTTTCCATAGCTCGTTTTTTTTGCTCTGCTTTAGAAAGCGGTTTTACCTCAAAGATTGGTAAGTTGTGTTTTAGAACTACCAAACTTATTCCCCGGGCAATCGCTTGGTTGGCATAGAAAGCAATTCGTTGACGAAATTCTTTGATACCGACGGTCTGAATTTTAAGATTTTTTTTCATAAAGAAAATAATTGTGTACACTGTACTGTACACAATTTTAATAATTACTGTCAATGCACTAGCACCTAAGTGTCGAGATAAGCGTCTGAGGATCGAGGAGTATATCGAGCGCATCAATAATCGACGTCACCACAATATCCGCGGCGAGGAGTGCTTGGGTGTGCACCCCTTCGACTTGCAAAGTAACCATGCTCAGACGAGCGGCACGGAGCATAGGTACATCTATCTGACCATTGCCGATCGCTACTGCTGTTTTTGCTCCACATCTTTTGAGTTCACGGACTTTGTCGGCAGCACGTGCGGTAACCACGAGCTCGATACCCAATCGACGCGCGATTTCGGCAGCGGTCCCACGAGTATCACCTGAAAACAACATGATGCGAAAACCGAGCTTCTGAAGTTTTTTAAGACGAACCGCGACACCTGGAATTAGTTTTCCGCATACCGACAGCGTGCCGTTGAGATCGAGTGCAATAGTGTACAGCTCATAGATACCAATTCCCGGAATAGTAATCTTCATAAACGTCTAGGATAATCTAAAATATCTTTTATCTTACATCAAAATATCTGAACCGACCACAGAGTTGATACTATTTTGATATCCCTGTGATACTCATTGACAGGTTATAATGGTCTGGTATAATGCCCCAGGTCTAAAGTTAGACCAAGGAGAATCTAATGCGAACCTGGGTGTTTACTGCCTTGTTTTTTTTCAGCACGGCTGCCTCTACTGTCCATGCAGAAGAAGTTGAAAAACCTAGTAGCAGCCCATGTGATGGCGAGACTAAGCCGGGCTACACCTGCACCAAGGATGGTACAGGGACTGAAACAACTACAGGTCCGGATGGCACGGTAACTCGCACGCCAAACGGGCATGTTGCCGTTGTCTATCCAGATGGTGCCACTGCAATGTGGGGCAAAAACCCGCTACCCGTGCCGGAAGAAGGAAAGAAGTCGGGGTGTTCGATGGCCTCTTCACCTGGCCCGTTGGGTAAGAATACCCCTCTCACCCCATTTGGGCTCGTCCTGAGTGCCAGCATCGTACTGCTATGGCGTCGTCGTCCGGCATAGCAGAGACACATCTGTCGCGTGTGTGAAAAAACTACGGCCCATGTCCGTAGTTTTCTTATTGCTTGCTAATGACTCTATTGGTTACTTTGCGCCAAATCGAGCACGGTAGAGCTCGATAGAACGCTCAACTGCTGCGACTGCTTCTTTTTTACCCATAATATTTTTAATTTCTACTTTTGATTTTTCTGGGCTGCCACCTTTGAGCTGCTTGTAGGTCTCGAAGAAATTTCGATATTCTTTAAGGGTGTGCTCGTTAACATCAGCCAAATCTTTTACACTATCCCAGCGTTTATCTTTAACCGGCACCGCGATAATTTTGTAATCAGATTCACCTGCATCGATCATTTCCATTACGGCAACGGGGCGAACGGCGAGCATAATGCCAACCTGTAGTGGGTACGTCGTGAGCACGATCACATCGAGCGCATCACCGTCTTCCCACAGCGTCTGCGGAACAAAGCCGTAGTCAAATGGATACGGAGCCGAGCCGTAGTTGACGCGGTCGAGCTTGATGAGCCCAGTAACTTTATCGATTTCGTATTTGTTATGTGATTCTTTGGGAATTTCGATGATGACGTTAAATTCTTCTGAACTTTCACCCATAGGGATGTCGTGCCAGAGGTTCATAAAACATGATGTAATGAATTAGATATGCTCAGCATAAAAATTTTCTTCAACTATGTCAAGAATAACGATAAAAAACCACTCTATGTCGATAGTAGTCTTTTTAAAGACTAATCTACGTCATAAACAATCCAACCGCTGTTCAAAAAAGACTCGATCATCTGAACATTTGTTTGACCCTTCTCTTTTAGAGGATCTAAAAACTTATTTCGCTCTTTCGGTCCCAAAAAACGAGGATCGAAACAGCTCGAGACATACATAGTGTTCAATTCCGGTAATGTCATTGAAAAACTCTCTAATGATCGTGATAAAATACCTATCATTTTTTTACCCTGCAATTTTGCAGAGGCTCCCGCTACTTTATCCTGCATTACGAGCGTACGGAAATAGTCGTAAGAATCTTGATTTGTACAAAATACTGGAGGAACTATGTTTTGCCCATGAACCATAGGGTTGAATTCGTTCATTGTTGAGAGTATTCCTTGCAAGAGTGCTTGGCGTGCTCGACGAGCTTGCGGACTATCTCCCTGTACGAGCGCGGTTTTTCCTAGTTCAGTATTTTCAAAAAAATCGCGCAATTTTTCAGGACTAGCGGCTAGTGTTGTAACTTGACGACCAAAGTCATCAACTGTCTTAGCCCCACCTACGAGTCCAACAATAAAGGCAAAACCATATGGCACAAATTTATTCATGTCTACCGACACGATCGCTTCGCTTTTAGAAAGAAAAGCTAAATGGCCGTGATGAAAAGCATTTACGCCGACGTAGAGACCACCTTCTTTAGAGGACCGAACTCCGTTAATCGTTGTACGGATAGTACTTGTCAAACGAGATAATACGGGATCATTTTCGATTTTTTCTAATTCAGGATCTTTGGTGATTTTTCTCATCCCCTCATTGGTGGGAAAAGAAAAACCTTTCATTCTTTGATATTCGTCCAACTCTTTTTCTGATAACTCTAAAAAAGATTCATCAAAAATCATTCGTGAACGACCGGTGTAACCCTCTACACTACTTTTAAGAGCATTTTTATCGAAAAAAGCGTGCTCCATTGTTCGAGCATAAAACTATTTCCAAAGCGAAAGAATGACACCAAAAACCATCATCTGTACCAAGAAATAGCCGGCGTTAATAAACCATAATTTCCAGGGTTTACTCTCCCACAGCACAATACCGATCGTGGCCGGTGCTATAAACCCGAGCCAGTTGGCAAAACCTGCAGCCAAACCACCAACAACGCCACCAGCCCCACCGCCGCCATACGCCAAAATATTTCCCAAAATAAAGGCCATAAGGAGTGAGCCGATGAACATGATGCTATAACTTTTGGCCATCATTTTTTTGATAGCGGGTGTCATGACTTCTGGTTTTTTGATACCAACCATCGCCATCCACGGTTTGCCAAACAACGGGCCATACCAAATAGAGCCAAGCACCATGCTGACGAGGCCACACACCAAAATTGCGAGATAGTTTACTTCGGGGTACATATACAAAAGTAAAAAATACTGTGTACATCCTAACATGCTACTGCGGTAAAATC
>JBPOHP010000216.1:0-2552 GCA_052035445.1 Candidatus Magasanikiibacteriota bacterium | reverse complement strand
GCTCCCTGGAAAGAGGTTGAAGCAGAACAATCATCATTTTCTTTTTCAGACCTTGATTGGTATATGGATAGTGCTCATGAACAGGGAACTATGGTGCTCTTGGTAGTTGGTCAAAAGACGCCTCGTTGGCCAGAATGTCATGTTCCAGTATGGGCTGGAATGTTGGAGTCGGCAGAGTACGCTACGGCAGTATTGACGTATGTAACCCAAGTTGTCGAGCGTTATAAAAAACACCCGGCTTTAGAGTATTGGCAAATAGAGAATGAACCGTATTTGTCGTTTGGTGATTGCCCTGTGTTTGATCAAATGCTTGTGCCACACGAGTTTGCGTTGGTGCAAAAAATAGATCCGTATCATGCGCGGATAGCTACTGACAGCGGTGAGTTGTCGTGGTGGCGTTCGGCTGCGCGTGTGGGTGATGTATTTGGTACTACCCTTTATCGCACTGTATGGAACAAGTATCTTGGGTATGTACGGTTTGATTATCTGATCCCACCAGCATTTTATCGAGTTAAAGCTTTTTTAAACGGACTTTCACCTCAACAAGTAGTAATAGCTGAATTGCAGGGTGAGCCCTGGATTCCCAGTGGCTCTGTGCTAACGACAGCGCTGGCTGAACAAGCTAAATCGATGTCATCAGAGCGTTTGGTGGAAAATGTGTTGTATGCTCAGCGGACTGGTTTTAGGCGTGTATATGTGTGGGGGGTAGAGTGGTGGTATTGGTTACGAGATATTCATCATGATAATCAAATGCTTGAAGCGGCTCAAAAACTTTTTAAGGTTACTCACAGTTGACGATACCTTTAGTTTTAGATAGTATCGTTATATTCCGGTAATCGGATGCCTAGCTCGGTTGGGTATCCCGATTAGTTAGGATGATCGCAATCGAGATTTACTCCGAGAGTAAGAGAAGTAGCACAAAGTAACTTAAGGGCAATTAGCTCAGTTGGTTAGAGCATCTCGTTTACACCGAGAGGGTCAGGGGTTCGAATCCCTTATTGCCCACCAACAAGAATTTTCCAAATTTTTGGAAGCCAAGGGATTGGTTACCTAGTCATTTTTTTGTATCTGAAAAAAATCGAACAAAAATCGTTTTGAATCTTTGGAAGTACGGCTCAAGTCCGTGCTATTGACTTTTAGGCGTAATTTTGGTATATCTGCACGCAGTAGCGGTAGTTTTGTTACTGTTTTTATTTTATCTAAACCCCGCCCCTCTGGGGTAATTGGGTAATTCATTACACCTTTACAACCGAAACGAGGTGAAAAAATTGCGCGGTCGTAGTGAATGTTGTCGTGCAGAAAGCCGTGCCTAGAGGTAATCACGATCCATTTGCAGTTGCTACTTCTGAACAGATTGGAAGTTCGATTACGTTTTCACTTGAGCCGACAGTCTGGCAGGAAGCTGAGTGGCCGGAATAAGGAACGGTGGTGCTTTTTGGCAAACTTCGGAAGAAGCGTGCCGGATGGTGCGCGAAAACTGGACGGTTCTTCAGACCGTCTGATGAGCAAACAGAAAGAAGAAATGAGATGATCAAACAGTATCGCAGAATCGTAGGTGAGGAGATCAGTATGGCGGTGACAAACGATCCGCAGCGTGCGCTCCTCTTGGCGAACTCACTTCTCGTCGACGCGGAACGGAAGGCAATCGGCGAGAAGTCGCACGAGCCGAAGTTCCACGAGTCGGGGTGGAGCATTGCCATCGAGACGCCGCAAGGCGTCGTCGGCCTCTGGTCATGCTGGCACAACAACCAGTTTTACCTGGGCTACCCGAAGCGGACGTCGTTTCTGGTCGCCGCACTCCCCGAGGAAGTGGTGATCAGGATCGCCAACAAGTACTGTCGGGAGAACGCCGACAAGTTCCTTATTCCGCCGAAGGAAGATTTCGGTCTCGAGGAATCACGGCGACTGCTCACGGCTTTCAAGGAATCCGAGCTTGCCGAACTGATTCAGCAGCACGGTGCGCAGTCGCCTTCGTTCCGCGACGGTGCGCAGATTCTGGATCAGCTCATCATGGATACACTCGGCGTCGAGATCGCTCGGCCCGTGCTCCAAGTGGACGCAACCGCGGTCGGCGAGAACTATGAGGGCGAGTACAAGGATCCCGAAAAACCGCTCGTGAAGAACAGCATCGGACAGATCTTTGCGTACCGTACGCGCGAGTCGTTGCTCTGGGCGAAGTTCTACAGCTCGCGAGTCGTTGGCGACAAGGGTCGCGTCTGGGTGGATCACTCCGACTGGAACTCGAACAGCCATCACTTCGACGTAGTGCGCGACGGTTCGCGTGAAGGACTGCAGAACATTTACTACGGCCACGACGGCTCGCGCGGGATATCAACGTTCCCGTTCAGCTTCTGGAACGAGTACGCTCCGGACGGCCCGACAACGGAGCCCGAGGTCATCCAGTCTTACCGCGAGAAGTTCCTCGTGCTCGCGTGCGAGATCGCGTGGCGGATGGGCGGAGCGAGCGCTGTGAATATCAACTACGACTTCGTGCTTGTCCCCGAACAGCTTTCGCAATTGGGCTACAGCAACATCGCGTGGCTCAAGGGCAG
>JBPOHP010000218.1:0-14880 GCA_052035445.1 Candidatus Magasanikiibacteriota bacterium | reverse complement strand
GAACGTTACCGAGCTGATCAGATTGATTTGAAAGCCGCCTGTAGCAAATGTGGTCGCAAAGGCACATTCACCGAACCAGCTTCGTTTAATCTCATGATGAAAACCTTCATCGGCCCCAAAGAAGACGCTTCAGCGGTTGCTTATTTCCGCCCCGAAACTGCGCAGGCGATCTTTGTTGATTTTCCAAATGTTTTAAACACGAGTCGCAAACGCGTGCCGTTTGGTATTGCCCAAGTCGGTAAAGCGTTCCGCAACGAAATTACGCCGGGCAACTTTATCTTTCGCACCCGTGAGTTTGAGCAAATGGAAATCGAGTATTTTATTCACCCTAACGACTGGGAAAAAACATTTGAGAGCTGGCTCAAAGCCATGCACACCTGGATTGCCTCGGTCGGTATCGATACGGCAAAAATTCATGATCTCGAAGTTGAAAAAGATGAATTGGCGCATTACTCAAAACGCACCGTCGACATTGAGTTCGAGTATCCCTTTGGAAAAAAAGAATTATACGGTTTGGCGTACCGCACTGATTTTGATTTAAAGAGTCATGCTACAGCCTGCGGAAAAGATATTGTGTACACCGACCCCGCCACGAACGAAAAATACGTGCCGCACGTGATCGAACCATCGTTTGGTGTTGATCGAACATTTTTGGCCGTCATGCTGTCGTGCTACTGCGAAGAAGAAGTTCCGACCGCCGAAGCAGGGGAGACGGACAAACGCATCGTGCTTAAACTTCCGTATCATCTTGCCCCATACAAAATTGCTGTCTTACCACTCTCCAAAAAAGAAGAGCTCGCGAGTGTGGCCGAAGGCATTGCGAATGATTTGCGCAAACACTGGACTATTGATTACGATGAAACGCAGAGCATCGGCAAGCGCTACCGCCGCCAAGATGAGATTGGGACGCCGCTCTGCATCACCGTTGATTTTGATTCGCTCACCGATAAAAAAGTGACGGTGCGCGAACGCGATACGATGAAGCAAGAAAGAGTGGAAATCAATCGATTGAGCACGTATATTGCTGAAAAAATATCCTAGCTATGCGCAGAAATCTGGAAAATTTGCCGATTCGAGAAGGTATGCAGAGTGATCTCGCGACACGCTCTGATATAACCGCTTTTCAAGTCTTTATCTCTCGCTATGGCTCGGCTATTGAATCAGCTCGTGCGCGGAGTGAGGATATAGAAACAATTATTTATAGTAATTTTTACGCACTAAATATTGATGCGCGCGTCTTTGAGTCTAATGCAGATTTTGTGCAGAAAAAACGAGAGTATGAGGAAGAAATTGGGAGTGTGATCGATGATGTTCGACACGTATCAACGAGCGGAAAAATAGAATTAGTTGAGAGTATGCTTGCTGACGGGTGGTTGTATCTCAAAACAGTGCGTGGAATTTCGTCGCAATCCCGTATTGGTCGCATGTATTACAACGTCCGACCCGAGGCACTACCTTCATTCTATATTGATTTTGTGCAAAACTGTTATCATCAGGGTCTTCCTATAGATTCAAAAATTCGTTCAAAAGTTTCGGTAGAGGATTTTAATCGTACGGATAAAATGGTGGTCTATTTTGGCGAGGAGCACGAACGAAATATGGTGGCGCTAACTCGTGAGTTTTATGGTCAGAATCCAAGCGTATTTATGAATGATCGTGTTCGTTTTGGTGCATATATCCCTGATGAAAAAGGAGTGTTGATGCGTGGGGTTGCGATTGGTGAAGATCCGGGTGAAAACGAATCTTTTGGCGGAGTACGTGCTAAAATATTAGCAAGCATGCTTGAACAAGCACGTGTTCAGGGTATATCGATGCAGGATTCGCGGGCAGTACTTCAATTATTTCAGGCGGAATGTCAAAAACACCATGTTGATCCGTATCATGCCGCCTTTGGTGATAGTGCAAATTCCTTCTCGCTGATTCGAGGTTTACAGAAATGACGATATGTAACATGTTGTTGATAACAATTTCTTAATCTTTCATGTTTATGTTGGAAAAAATCAGAGCCTGTCGCCAAGCCATCCGCTACCATCGCGATCAAAAAGGCGATGACCGTTGTTGGGTTGATGATTATGTGGTGTGGAAGTTTTTGTCAGATACGCCGCCTGAGCCTACCAAACCGCCGTCGTTTGAGAAGGCGATGGGGTGTTGTCGTTCGTTTTATGACCATCGTCGGGCAGAACAACCAGATTATGCTCCAGCAAACGCGGTGAGTAATCCTGCTTTGTGGGATGCAGATCTCGACGCGCTGTCAGAGGCCGAACGTGCGGCCGAGCTCGAACGAATTCAGGCGGCGATCCGCACTCACCGTGATGTTATTGGTCGCGAACGTACACTCGACGACGACCGTGCACTGTACGACATTTTGCCAGAAAAAATCCCGGCTGATTTCCGCCTACCTGGCAAACCAGAATTTCTTGATGGTGTGAAACTCGGCTGTGGTTGTCCGAATTTTTGGAAGAGTCATGAAAATTGCCCGACAAATAACCATAACTTACATCAATGGGGGCCGTGTTCTCATTAAGTTGGTCTTATGTCTGATGAATTGCACTACATAGGAAAAGTCGCGCAAAAAGTACTCATGGTTGATGGTGATAGTGTTTTGATAGTACGTGACGCCCGCGATGATGTTATGTGGGAGTTACCAGGTGGAAGACTGCACTATGGTGAATCTTTGGAAGAGGGGATACGTCGTGAGTTGCGTGAAGAATTAGGTGTTGAAATTGTACTCGGACGAGTAGTTTACTCAGAGCAGTTTCATCAGAAACGTGATGGAAAATTAGGTTTATTGATCGCGTACGAGGCGCAGCTCATTCCTGGACAAACGATTGCACCACACGATGGAGAAGTGGTGGAATTTAAGTGGATAAAAATGAAAGACGTCGAACATATTATGTTGTACGACAACTGTTTAAACGCGCTGAAGGCTTATTTTAGAATTTGATTATTATAGGACTTACGCGTTTGTCATTCCGACCGAAGCGACCCACAGGGAGCGTAGTGGAGGAATCGCTTCAATTTAGCTATAGTTTAAGCGACCCCCCGTGGGGGATCTGAGATCTCGACTCCGCTTTGGCTTCGCTCAAAATGACAGGTTAAACGCGTAAGTCGTGTATCATTCAGAATTTAAAATTTGTAATTTACCTAGTATGCATCGCATAAGTAAACTTAAAAACGGCATCACGCTCATCACCATCCCGGTCAAAGGCACGTCAGCAACGACCGTCCTCTGCATGTTTCCGGTTGGATCACGTTACGAAGATCATAAAATTTCCGGTGTTTCGCATTTTGTGGAGCACATGTTGTTCAAAGGCACTGAGAAGCGTCCGAGTTCTCAAGAGATAACCCGCGCGTTTGATTCGATTGGTGCGCAGTACAATGCCTTCACCAGCAAAGAGTACACCGGCTACTACGTAAAAATCGCCCAAGCGAAGCAGGGGATTGCCTTTGATATGCTTTCAGACATGATTTTTCATTCCACGTTCAAGCACGAAGAAGTGGAAAAAGAAAAAGGCGCGATCGTAGAAGAACTCCGCATGTATAAAGACAATCCACTCATGGATATTGATGACACGTTCGAGAGTCTTTTGTTTGACGGCAATCCGTTGGGGTGGAATATCGGCGGCACCGAAGAAACCGTCCGTGCCGTAACCCGCGATGAGTTATGGGATCATTATCAGCGTCATTATTCGCCGAAGACCATGGCACTCGTTGTGGCTGGTGCGATTGATCAAAAACGGCTCAAAAAATTCGTTCAGAATTTTGTTGACAAGCAGCCGCCGAAAAACGCGACGTCAACAGCGTTTTATAAAACCAAATATCCGCCATTCAAACTCGAGACCAAAAAACCATTGGTTGACCGCGTGGCGGTGAAAGAGAAAAAAGTTGATCAAGCCCAGCTCATTCTTGGTTTTCCGGCGTTGCCGCACAACCATCCAGATCGTTACGCGCTTGCCATTCTTACCACGGTGCTCGGTGGGGGTATGAGTTCGCGGCTTTTTAGTGAAGTGCGTGAAAAACGTGGGTTAGCTTACATGGTGAAGTGTGATGTCACGAGCTATCGTGATACCGGGCTTATGGCAGTCAAAGCTGGACTTGATCCAGCACGACTCAGTGAGGCGGTAAAAGTGATTCGCGAGGAATTGCAAAAAATTATTACAGAACCGATTACGGAAAAAGAGCTACTCGATGCTAAAAATTATTTGACCGGACATGTTGCGTTGCAGCTTGAAGACAGTTTTAATGAAGCAAACTGGTTTGCAGAAAAGTTTTTGTTTGCTAAGAAATTGGAGACGTTTGAGGAGATGAGTCGCCAACTTAAAAAAGTGACGGTTAAACCTGTGCAAAAAGTGGCCAAAAATGTAATTGATTTTAATGAAATGCGCGTGGCCGCGATTGGGCCATTTAGTAAAGAAAAATTACTTGAATGGCTTGCGTAACGAGCGTGCTCGTACTACCATAGAATCAGCAATTTTTGCTTTTAATCTCATGTTGTATGAAACCCTGCTACGTTTTTGGTAACTGGAAAATGTATCTTGATTATCAAGAAAGTGTTGATTTGGCAAAAAAAATTGCTACCATGTTTTCTGTTTCACCTGAAGGTGTGAAAACGGCTGTTTTCCCTAGTGCGATCGCGTTTCATCGAGTTGCTGAGGTTTTGTCTTCTACGACTATTGCCGTTGGTGCGCAAAATACGTGTTGGGTAGAAAAAGGGGCGTATACGGGTGAAATTTCTGCCCACACGTACCGTGAACTCGGTGCTACCTACGCCTTGATCGGGCATAGTGAGCGTCGCCATATTTTTCACGAGACCAATCACGAGGTTCGTCAAAAATTGGAAAGTGCTTTGTCAGTAGGGCTGATACCGGTCGTATGTGTGGGTGAAACCTTAGCTGAACGTCGCGAAGGAAAAGTTGACGAAACAATCGAAGCCCAAATTCGCTCAGCGTTTACTGAGTTACATGTGTCGGCCAACAACGCCATTATCGTTGCGTATGAGCCGGTCTGGGCTATCAACACCGGCGAAGCGTGCGAACCAGTAGAAGCCGAACGTGTTCATGCTTTGATTAAGCGGTTAGTGGCTGGTTTAACCGATGGGTTGGTCGTACCGGTTCTGTATGGTGGCAGTGTTGATGCTCATAATATAGCCCAATTTTTAGCTGAAGAATCGATCGGTGGCGTGCTTGTTGGTGGGGCATCAGTAAAAAACGATGTCTGGTTTGATCTTGTCAGTCGAATCGTAAAGTGATAGCTTACTCAAGCACCTAAATTTTGACATGATTCTATGCAATTCTTGATCATGTACTGGTATATTTTGCCAATAGTAGTTGTGGGGGGTTCATTGGTGATAATTTCAATTATTGTTTTAAGTAAATTTCCTCAATTATCACTTCTTGATGTTGAGCATGTTCCAGATGAATGGCAGGCTCAGAAGAAAAAAGAATTGATAGCTGCGCGAGTGACCAAAGAAAGCCGAAAAAAAATTGAAGCAATGTCCGTGCGTTTGACGCCAGTACGTAGAATGTGGGGTAAGCTACAGTTACAGTTTAGGATTTATTTTGGTCGTATCCAGCGTTTGTGGCTGCAAGAAAGGATGGTAGGAGAAGATGGTCGCCCACTGCGTGGACAAGAAAAGCAAAAAAAGTTACGAGAATTACTTCAAGAAGCATATGAATATATGCGTACTGAGAAGTATGATTTGGCTGAGGGTCTTTTTATCGCTGCAATAAAAATGAGTCCAAACGCGCCTGAAGCCTACCAAGGTCTGGGTGAAACATATATAAACAGAGGGTCTTTCACGGAAGCAAAAGAGACTTATCAGTTTTTGTTAAAAATTTCACCTCATGATGATGCTATTATGGTTAAACTTGGTGATATTTGTGAAAACCAAGGTGATATCGATGAGGCAATTAACTATTATGAGCAAGCGGTTGCATCTAATGATGCACATTCTGCGCGTTTTTATCACCTCGCGGAATTGCTACTCAAAGTCAAACAGCCTCATGTTGCAAAAGAGGCTATATTGCCAGCAGTAGAACTTGAGCCGCGTAACCCAAAATATCTTGACCTTATGGTTGAAATTGCTATACTTTGTAGCGATCGAGCTCTGGCCGAGAGAGCGTTTAAAGAATTACGTTTCGCGAATCCTGACAATCAAAAGTTGGAAAATTTAAGGGTACGCATTGCGGGGTTGCGAAGTTAATGAAGGCATGATATATACAGTATATTGCTTCTTACAGACCTCTTTAATGTATCAGTTTGAGCTTACGATATACATTAGAGTTCTACGTTAGAATAATGATCAATGCATAGTAAAAATGTTTACACAGGGCAGGTACCGAAGCGGTCAAACGGGGCTGACTGTAAATCAGCTGGCTACGCCTTCCAAGGTTCGAATCCTTGCCTGCCCACTAACCTTCGCTAAAGCTACGTTTAGCAAAACCATATGAGTATGATTTTGCTATAGTGCTTCGCATGACGAAGCTTTAGCGAAGTCGTGCCGCCTTAGCTCAGTTGGTAGAGCAACAGTTTTGTAAACTGTGGGTCCTGGGTTCAAATCCCTGAGGCGGCTCATTGCTCGAGAGTCCAGAGTACCAAGTCCTTAGTCCTAAGCTCGTAGGTAGGTTAGTACTAAGGACTTGGTACAGAGTACTATAAAATTTGCCGATGTAGCTCAGTTGATAGAGCGCCTCCATGGTAAGGAGGAGGTCCGCGGTTTGATCCCGCGCATCGGCTCAGTGTAAAACATCTCTCAAAATAGAGGTGTTTTTGATATGATGGGGTGGGGACAGAAAACCTTGCTATTTCTATAAAAACATGCTAATATCAACAAATTTGGAACTTACCAAATTATATGGAGCCACGCAAAATTACACCAAAAAAATCTCTCAACGACCGCGAATACTACTTGTTTGCGTTAAGAATTGTTGGGGATTTTGGTGGTGTAATCGCTGTGCCTGTTGTAGTGCTCGTGTTAGTGGGTCGTTATGTTGACAGGTATTTTAGTACGGGGTACATATTTACGATTGTTGGTTTTATTGCAGCTTTTATTATTTCGAGCGTTGGTGTCTATCAAAAAACCAAGCAATTTGGTCAAGAATTTGAAAAATTGAAATGATTCTCTGAACTATTTTTATGGAAGCTCACATCCCATCTCTCGCCCCAGAAGTCGTATTTCACCTTTACGGTTTGTCTGTTACAAATACGATGGTAAATTCTTTTTTGGCATTAATAATTTTCCTTATTTTGGGTTTAGTGGTGGGAAATCGAACAGCGTTACGTCCAAAAAAACTACAGAATACGATTGAGTTTTTTCTAGAAATCCTCTTTGGTTATTTTGATCAAGTTACAGGTTCTCGTAAAAAAACTATTACGTTTTTACCTATCGTTGGATCGGTATTTTTTTTCATCTTATTGTCTAATTGGCTCGGTTTGTTGCCAGGAACAGGTACTATTACTTCTGGCCATGCGCCACTTTTGCGTCCAGCCAACACCGATCTTAATTTGACGCTCGCTATGGCTACGGTTGCGGTTATTTCATCACATGTTTTTGGTTTTATCTCCGTCGGTATTTTTACGCATCTCAACAAATTTATTCAGATTGGGACACTTTTCAAAAGCTTGCGCAAGGGTCCAATCGCCATTTTTACCGCACTTGTTGAGATGATTGTTGGTTTGATTGAAATCGCAAGTGAAGTTTCAAAAATATTCTCACTTTCACTCCGTTTGTTCGGTAATATTTTTGCCGGTGAGGTACTTATTAGTGTTATTGGTAGTATTGCCATCCTCATGGTTCCAGCACCGTTTATGTTTTTAGAGCTTCTCGTTGGTTTAATTCAAGCGGCAGTGTTTAGTATTCTAACGCTCGTCTATATGACCGTTGCCTCATCACAGCCGCACGGTGGAGATGAGTCGGAGGTCCATCATTAAGCGTATGGGTAAACCGTTATTGCGTAGCGCATGCTAGGCAATGGCGCTTTATTCATTCATGTCATCCTGTTTAGGGAGGAGGTATAGCCATAATCCGTCAACGTACGGTATGCTGCTCCACAGATCTAAATAAGGATAAGCATGGTAGGTATCTTTTCGTATGGAAGGTATTTCACATGAAAACGTATTGGCTATCATCAAAGGCCTTACGATTTGTTTAGGTGGTTTAACACCAGCGCTTGCGATTGGTAAAATCGTTAGTAAAGCTATGGAAGCGATTGGTCGCAACCCAGAAGCTGGCGGAAAAATCTTCGTTCCAATGCTTTTAGGTGCTGCTTTTGCAGAAGCTATTGCTATCTATTCTCTCGTAGTCGTGTTCACACTCAGCTAATAGGGGATGGCCAAGAGGGTTGGCATGTAGCTTGCCCTCTTGCCCGATGTTCTATAGGCAGTATTTATAACGTTAATATCATTGTATATGGATTTTTTTGCTACAGCGCATGCTGCTACGGAGAGTCATGTCGCTACCACCAGTGCGGGAGAGGGTGGGGGGGTGATTGGAAATATTTTTGGGTTATTTGGGATAAATCTTACCAGCTTTCTTTTTCAGATTATTACTTTCACGTTTGTTATTCTTGTGGTGTGGTTTTTGGTACTAAAACCCGTAGTTAAAAAAATGACTGAGCGACAAGATATTATTGATAAAAGTTTGGCCAATGCCAAGCATGTTGAAGAGCGGATGCAAAAAGGTGAACAGGAATATAAAGATATCGTAACAAAAGCTAATGCTGAAGCAAATCAGATTTTAAAAAAAGTAGTTGAAGAGTCAGAAAAACAACGATCGAAAATGATGGCCGAGGCCAAAGCAGAGGTTGAAGAGATGTCGGTTAAGGCTCAAGCTGCAATTGAAAAACAGCGTCAAACCAGCCTTGATGAAATACGACGAGAGACCTTGCTAGTAGTATTTGCCTCTCTTGAAAAAGTTTTGACAAAAAAAGTTACTGAAGATTTAGATAAAAAATTTATTACCGAAGTTGTCCAGGAACTTGAAAAATATGCATAAATTAACCGATAGACAATACGAAGAAATATTATACGATGTCTTACGTGATTTGGAAGGTGCAAAATTAAAAAGTGCTGTGCATGAATTTGTCATGCTGCTTGCGAACGATCATAAACTTACGCATGCTGATCATATTATTAGCGAATTCGTACGTATCGCCAAGAAAAAGCAGGGTGTAGTTGAGCTTACTATCACATCTGCTCGCGCACTTTCAGATCAGGTAAAGAAAACTATCACACGTATTTTTGGTGATAATGTTGAACTGACTGAGCAGGTTGACCCTTCCCTTATTGGTGGTTTTGTAGCACGAACAACTGATATGATTATGGATGTAAGTATTAAAGGCAGACTTAAAAAACTACAATTATTTTTAAGTAAATAATGGCACTGAATATGGAACTTAATGTTATTGTCGATCAGCTCAAAAAAAATATCGGAGAGTTTTCTTCTAAGGTTGCGGTGGAAGAAATCGGTACGGTTATCGAAATCGGTGATGGGATTGCTCGTGTTGAGGGCCTTACTAACGCTCAAGCTAGTGAAATGCTTGAGTTTCAGGGTGGTACGTTTGGTGTAGCTCTGAATCTGGAAGAAGAAACGATTGGCGCAGTGCTTCTTGGTGATTATCGTCATATTCCTGAAGGTTCGACTGTTAAGCGGACAGGTCGAATTTTGTCGGTTCCGGTTGGTGATAGCCTTATTGGCCGGGTGGTTAATACGCTTGGTATGCCGATTGATGGTAAAGGCACTATAAAACAAGATGCTTTTTATCCCATTGAAAAAGTTGCTCCAGGTGTTATGTCGCGTGAGCCAGTTAACCAGCCTTTACAGACGGGTATCAAGGCGATTGATGCTATGATTCCGATTGGTCGTGGTCAGCGCGAACTTATTATTGGTGACCGCCAGACCGGTAAAACTGCGGTGGCGATTGATACCATCATCAACCAGAAAGGTCAGAACATGATCTGTGTCTATGTTGCCATCGGCCAGAAAGATTCAAAAATTGCCCGTATCGTTGCTCAGCTTAAAGAAGCGGGCGCCATGGACTATACGATTATCGTTAACGCCAGTGCGTCTGAGCCAGCAGCTCTACAATACCTCGCTCCGTATGCTGGTGTTGCTATGGCAGAGTATTTTATGGATCATGGACGCGATGTGCTCTGCGTCTACGACGATCTTTCTAAACAAGCTCAGGCTTACCGTGAAGTTTCGTTGCTTCTTCGTCGTCCGCCAGGTCGTGAAGCGTATCCTGGTGATGTGTTTTACCTCCACTCCCGTCTTCTTGAGCGTGCTTGTCGCCGTAACAAAGAGTCTGGCGGCGGCTCGATCACTGCGCTCCCGATCATCGAAACTCAGGCCGGCGATATTTCAGCCTACATTCCAACCAACGTAATTTCTATCACCGATGGTCAGATTTTCCTTGAGAGTGATTTGTTCTACCGCGGTATTCGCCCAGCGTTGAACGTTGGTATTTCCGTATCGCGCGTTGGTTCAGCTGCTCAGATTAAGCCGATGAAAAAAGTTGCCGGTAAAATGAAACTCAGCATGGCCCAGTTCCGCGAACTTGAAGCGTTTGCTCAGTTTTCGAGCGATCTTGATCCAGAAACTAAAAAACAGATTGACCTTGGTTCTCGCCTGACAGAAATTTTGAAACAGTCGCAATTCAAACCGATGTCGGTTGCACAGCAGGTAGTAGTTATCTACGCCGTATCAAACGGTTTCGCTTCCGATATTGCACCAAAAGATATTCGCGTCTGGGAAGAAAAACTCCATGACTTTTTCGAAAAAAGTAAGCAGCAACTTCTTGAGAGTATCGGTAAAGGTGCTTGGGACGAAAAAGTTGAAGGAGAATTGAAAGCAGCTTTGGGAGAGTTTAAGAAAATATAATCGAGCGAGTTCTTTTTAGAAGTAAAAGCCTCACGGAAAATTGTTCCGTGAGGCGTGAAATCAACCCCCTAAGTGTCGTCCTCGAATCGTGCGCGCTCCTGATCTCGTTTCAGCAGGTCGATTGACGCCCGGCAATCACTTGCTGGGCAGGAAAGATATTTGTACGGTGTGTTGTCGTCAGAGTCTCGTCCTTCGTGAATATCGCGGTGGTCAAACTCCACAGTTCGATGGCATCTGCTGCAAATAATCTTCTCTACCGGTCTTTCTGCTACGATTCTGGCCATGGCACACCCCTTTCTCTCAGTCGGTTACAATCGAAACCAGACTAGGCTATATATCACATATCACTTTCTCAGTCAATAGCATCTCCGTTATGGCCCTCAACACCAAAATTATCAAACGCCGCATCAAATCCATTGGTAATACCAAAAAAATTACCAAAGCCATGGAAATGATTTCAGCGGTCAAAATGCGTAAAGCTGTGGCTCAAGATTTGGCCAGCCGCTCATATTCGGATTTGGCTTGGGAATTACTGCTTGATATTAATACCCGAAAAAAAATCAGACAGCACCCGCTGCTTGATCGTCGCCCAATTCAAAAAGTATTGGTAGCTATTATTACGAGTAATCGTGGATTATCTGGTGGTTTTTCTACCAAATTGCTGCAAGAAGTTGATCGATATATCACCGAAGAGAAAAAAGGCGGTGTGGTTGTTGAAGCGGTAGTTATGGGTAAAAAAGCCAAGAAGATTTACACGACGTTTGGGCATACTATCGTAGCCGAATTCGACAAATCAGATATAACTGAAAATTTAGAAGAAATCATGCCCTTCGCTCGGTTTTTAATGAGTTCGTTTACCGAAAAAAAATACGACCGAGTGGTTATTGCCTACACGCACTATGCGTCTGCGATTCGGCAAATTCCTCGTGTTCGACAAATTTTGCCCGTAGTACAAAATTCTGATGATGGCAAAACTATTGCGCAAGAAAAAAAGTTTGAACGCGCAATACGGTTTAAATTTGAACCGAGCATTGACCGTGTTCTTGAGCTCATTGTAGCTAGAATTATTGCATCTCAGATTTTCCAGTTCACTCTTGAGTCTGATGCTTCTGAGCATAGCGCCCGTATGGTGGCTATGAAAAATGCCACCGATGCCGCTAAAGACATGATCAAAGATCTTACCAGCACCTTTAATAAAGCCCGCCAGGCAGCGATCACGCAAGAAATTGCCGAGATCGTTGGTGGGGCAGCGGCGCTGTGAATGGGCTGGCTTCAGACTTCGGCTTTCAGACTTCAGCACTAGTGTAGTGACCGCTGAAGTCCGAAGTCCGAAAGCTGAAGTCTGAGTGGTGATATCGATATGAATCTAACTTGTTATAACATTGCGTTTCTAATGTAGTTTGTATGCAAAACCAAGGCGAAATAAAACAAATCATCGGCGTCGTGATCGATGTCCATTTTGGAGAAAAAATACCAGCGTTGTTTAACGCGCTCCAAACCACCCTTCCGAATGGAGATGTGGTAACTCTTGAAGTGCAGCAACATCTTGGTGCGGGCACGGTGCGTACCGTAGCTATGAGTACCACCGATGGCTTAGCTCGTGGCGGTAAAGTAACGGACACTGGCGCACCAATCAGTGTTCCGGTTGGACCAGCAACGCTTGGTCGCATGTTTGATGTCACCGGCAAAGAAATTGATGGTAAAGGAGTGGTGGCCACTAAAAAAACCTACCCAATCCATCGTAAAGCCCCTGACTTTACCAAGCAATCACCTAAGTACGAAATCCTCGAAACTGGTATCAAAGTTATCGACCTCATCTGTCCGTTTTTGAAAGGTGGTAAAGTTGGTTTGTTTGGTGGTGCTGGTGTCGGTAAAACCGTTATCATTCAAGAGTTGATCCGTAACATCGCTCAAGAGCATGGTGGTTACTCGATGTTTGCCGGCGTTGGTGAACGTTCTCGTGAAGGTAATGATTTGTACCGCGAAATGCATGAGAGTGGTGTGCTTGATAAAACTGCTCTGGTCTTCGGTCAGATGAATGAACCCCCAGGGGCTCGTGCTCGCGTTGCTTTGACGGCGCTTGCCATGGCCGAATATTTCCGTGACGAAGAGGGGAGAGACTTGCTCTTATTTATCGACAACATTTTCCGCTTCACTCAGGCTGGTTCAGAAATGTCGGCGCTCCTTGGCCGTATGCCATCAGCTGTAGGTTACCAGCCAACCTTGGCCTCAGAAATGGGTGCGTTGCAAGAACGTATCACTTCAACTGACAAAGGTTCTATCACCTCAGTACAGGCCGTCTACGTGCCAGCTGACGACTTGACCGACCCAGCTCCAGCTACTACCTTCGCTCACCTTGATTCAACCGTTGTGTTGAACCGTTCGCTCTCTGAGCTTGGTATTTACCCCGCAGTTGATCCGCTTGATTCAAGTTCAAACATTCTTGATCCGCTCATCGTTGGTGAAGAGCATTATCGCACTGCCCGCGACGTGCAAAAAGTTTTGCAGCGCTATAAAGATTTGCAAGATATTATTGCAATTCTTGGTATGGAAGAATTGTCGGACGAAGATCGTACGACCGTTGTCCGTGCCCGCAAGATCCAGAAATTCCTCTCGCAGCCATTCTTCGTTGCCGAAGTCTTCACGGGTAGCCCAGGTAAATACGTTCCGCTCAAAGAAACCGTTCGTGGTTTCCGCGAAATCCTTGATGGTAAACATGATGACAAGGGTGAGCAGATGTTCTATATGAAGGGCTCGATCGATGAGGTAAAGTAGTTTTTTCAGTGTCATTGCGACCCGCCGCGGCGGGGAAGCAATCTCATTGTTTTAGCTCTTAGCTTGCTACTGAGTTTAGATATAATCCAATGAGATTGCTTCGTCTCCCGACTGTGGTCGGGATCCTCGCAATGACAATTGCTATCTTCCTATGATCCATCTTTCAATTTTAACACCAGAGCGCAAAGTTTTCTCTGAGACGGTCGAGCAGGTATCGCTCATGACCGAAACCGGCGAAATCACGGTGTTGCCTAACCATATCCCGCTTGTGACTATTTTGCGGCACGGAGAATTGCGGTATAAAAAAAGTAACGAAGAGTTTGCTCTCGCCGTGTCAGGTGGTTTTGCTGAAGTTCGTCCGCACAACCAGCTCGTCATCTTGGCTGATTCAGCTGATTTTGCCACCGATATCAATGTTGCTGAAGCTGAAGCTGCACGGGACCGCGCGCTGAAGACAATGCAATAAACAATAAATAAAGATAGCTCATATTACGCCAAACTCCAGTGTGTGCTCGAGCGCGAGCTTAATCGACTCAAGATTGGTAATAAGTATCGAAAATTGCCTGGTGCATAGCAAAAAATACGTGCTACAAAAAACTCCCGACCGTCGGGAGTTTTTTGGTCGACGAGGTATCTAGATTGTGCGGGGAGTATGTGCTACTCTAGTATAAGAATGAGATTTATTTTCAAAAATATATATGAATGAAGATCTCTTTTTATCAAAAAAATCATTAAACTTGAGGAAGACATGTCATGGATGAAGGAAAAAATGACATATGTAACAAAGAAAATTGATAGTTTTGAGAACGGTCAAGATAGAATGATCGTCATTTTAGAACGTCTCGACCAAGAACGAGTGCTGACTGAACACGCCTTAAAAAAATTGGAAAAAGATGTTGGCTCAAACACTGCCGATATTAAAAAGATCAAAGTGCGATTGAAAAATGGCTTAAAATACACCCTATGAACGAAGATTTTATTGTCAAAAAAATTATCAGTCTGGAGGAGCGGGTCGGTAGAATTGAAGATAATATGGCCACTAAAGCCGATATTGATAAGATTGTTACTACCCTTGATCATTTTGTTGGGTTGTATTCTCGTGTAGACGAAGAGCGGATTATAACCGAACACCATCTCAAGCAGATTGAAGAAGAACAAAAAATATTAAAAAATGATCAAGCTAGGACGAATAATGATGTCAAAAAAATTAAAATTCAGCTGAAAATGGC
>JBPOHP010000078.1:0-6937 GCA_052035445.1 Candidatus Magasanikiibacteriota bacterium | reverse complement strand
CTCAGGAAACTGGACGCTCCATACTCGACATGCGGCAAATGCACCTGCTACCACAAAGCACTTGGTTGATTTTGCATGGAGTCCTGGTAGCAGTCTTGTTGGGGCGTTGGTATATACAACAGCGTCTAATGCTAAAGCGGTTACAGTACGGATATGGACAGACAATGGGAGTGGTGCCGGCGGATGGAGCACAGCGGTTGCAACTGCCAATCAAACATCAAATGTTGGTTCAGTATTGGTGGTTGGTCGTCCTGGTACTACCGAGTTTGTTTTTTGCGATAAGGACGCAGCTGCTACACCAGCAATCTTTTGTTATAAAACAAATGCTACGCCGACAATTACTGCCTTAACAAATGCTACGCTCTCGACAGCTACACAGAATGGTACTCAGCGTAGTTTTGATGTCGAATTTGAACAATCATCGGGAAGCACTGCACTTGGGGTGTATAGTGACGCAACTGCGCTACCTAAGCTCAAAAAATACAGTGCAACCACGTCGGCGTGGGATGTTGCGGCAACCTCACTCAGTGCTACCGCTAATATACTTTCAACAGTGCGTCTGTATCCGCTTCCGGGGAGCGATGATATGCTGATGCTGTTTGCTAATACATCGCAGCAGGTTTCGAGCGTGGTGTGGGATGGGGCAAATAATGCCGTATATACCACCCCAACTGGGTACACACACACTCTTCAGGGGACGCTCGGTTCGGCGAGTACCGATTTTTGGTATGATTTTGCTTGGGATTAATATGAACCAGTCACAAAATAGTCGTAATACTAACGATACCAAGCCCGGGTTTACCTTGCTTGAATTTTTGTTGTACATGTCGTTATTTTCACTACTACTGTTTGGTTTAACCGCATTGTTTGGTATTGTTTTGCAATCGCGGGCCAAATATCAGTCAATAAGTGAGGTTGAACAGTCAGGCGCCCAAGCTATGAGAATCATCACGCAATATGTTCGTTTGAGTACGGGAATCTCAGCACCGCTTATTGGCACAACCAGCACGACTCTTGTGTTGTCTATGGTGAGTTCTACGATAAACCCAACGGTATTCGATATGAGTGGTGGACGGCTTCGGATGCAACAAGGTTCTGGTTCGGTGATGGCGCTCACCTCGGCTCAGCAAGTTTTGGTGAGTTCACTATCATTTGCTAATTACGGACAGTCTGGTACAACGGGATCTATCCGAATCCAGTTTGATATTTCTAAAGTGAATCCGAGTCAGCGGGCTGAGTTTCAATATCAGAAAACGTATTATGGCACAGCGAGCGTTAGATGATTTTTTTGTGGAGAAAAATATGGTACACTACCATCGTGTTTCTGTGTTTCCAGGTTTCACAACCTTAATTGCGATCATTTTGCTTGGAGCAGTAGGGACAGCAATTGCTTGTTCGTTACTTGTTTTTAGTTCTAGCGCAAGCCGTACGGTCGCTACCGAACAAAGGTCAAGCGAAGCGCGTAGTGCGGTGAACACATGTGCCGAGCTTGCCTTAGAGAAGATTGTAGAAAACAACTCATTCACAGGAACTGTGTCGGGAATTGCTCCACACGGAACATGTGGATATGTTGTTGAAAACACCGGCGGCACAACGCGGCTTATCACTGCCTCGTCGACTGTTAATGGGGTAGTGCGAAAGGTTTTGATTTCGGTGAGTGCTGTCAAACCAGTGCTAAAAGTAAGTTCCTGGCAGGAAGTTGCCGATTAATTTTTAAATACCTTATTTGCCATATGGTACTGTGCTGAGGGGGCAGCGTTTCCAGTCATTTTTATTTTTTTAGGCAAGGTGTATGACACGTTCGTTACTAAGATTAGTGCCAGGTTTTACTCTTCTCGAAATTTTGTTGGTTTCAGGCGCAGTAAGCATTTTGGCCGGCATAACTGTGGTCGCACTCAATCCAAACAAACAATTGGGTGATACTCGTAATGCCCAGCGCCATGCTGATGTAAACACGTTATTGAGTGCGATTTACCAGTATGCTATCGATACTCGCGGTACCGTTCCAGCAGCAATTCCGGTTGGTTCAACATGTGGGTCTTCTGGGCAGAGAATTTGCACTATGAATGGTAATTGTACTGGCCGGGTAAATCTTAGTCCGTATATTGTTAGCACCACTGCCGTATATCTTGTTGGTTTGCCGACTGATCCATTAGCTGCCACAGTTGATGACACGGGATATGAAGTGTATAAAAACGCTGTCACCAACCGTATCACTGTGTGCGCGCCACACGCGGAACAAAATGTGGTTATTTCTGCGTCACGTTAAAATTATATTTAATTTTTTATCTATATTTTTATATGGAAAAAAATCGTCACTCTAAACCAGGTTTTACGTTACTTGAAATTTTACTGGTAGTAGCTGCAATTGCTATCTTGGCTGGTATCGTCATTGTCGCTATCAATCCTACCAAACAATTGGGTGATACGCGCAATGCGCAGCGTCGTGTAGATGTAAATACAGTGTTAAACGCGGTATATCAGTATGCTATTGATAATAATGGTTCGTTGCCAGCTACGGTTACCACTGGTACGGCATGTGGTGTTTCGACACAAGAAATTTGTAAAACCGGTGGTACGTGTATCGGTCTGACCGATTTGAGCAATTTCTTGGTTACCTCAACAGCTAAATATTTGGTAGCTATGCCAACCGATCCGACAGGAGCTTCGACGAATGGTACTGGTTATCAGATTTATAAAAATTCATCTACCAGCCGCGTAACAGTCTGCGCTCCAAGTGCAGAACAGGGTGCTACTATCACGGTGACCAGATAATTGATGCGATAAATAAAAAAACAGACGATGGTTGTAAACCAGCCGTCTGTTTTTTTATCGTGTCGTATACCAGGTAACAATTTGTTCGCCATAGAGCCAGGCAGTTAGGGTGCCAGCGGCTAGATAGGTGCCGAGTGGTAGTTTAGAAGCACGAGAAGTAATTCGCAGTGCGAGTAGTAAAAGGCTTACGAAAGCTCCACCAACATAAGAAATCCAGAGCCCTACGCCAGTGAGAGGCCATATAAGAAACGTTCCGATAAGAATGCCCAGCGGTATATCACCACTACCAATCCAACGTCCACGAGAGAGTGTGTATTGGCATATGAAAAAAAATCCTGTACTCACTCCAACGATCACACCCTCTATAAGGGTGCTACGGCTATAGTTCAATACAAGAGCAGCGAAGATTCCCGCACCAAGCGGTATGAGAGGGAGTAGGCGATACACTGCATCGTAAGCAGCGACCGCGAGTATAATACCTAAAATACCTACGGTGAGTACAAGTTCTCCTGTGGGAAGAGGGTGGGCTACTAACTTACCTGCGACAAGTGCCCCAATAAGAGCATTCGTCATTTCGAGGGCACAGTACCAAAACGGAATAGGGTGGCGGCACGTGCGACAAGCGCCGCCGAGAGTTATAAAACTGACTATGGGAATAAGTTCATACCAGACCAGTTGCCGTTTACAGGTGGGGCATGCGCTCCGTACTCTACCTTTGAGCTCCGTGTGTTCTGAGCGCCAGAGCCAGACCGTCAAGCCACTACCGTAGACTGCACCAAGAACTGCTCCAAAGATATACGCTATAAATTGGGGCATATGCTTGTTCGACTATTTGAGCTCTATCGTTTGTACAAGTTTATCGGCATAACTATCGACATTAAACGCTTTCTGTTCGCGGGTGCAGACTGATTTCTGCGGCTCATCGTAGTTAGCACAGGTGCCCTGTCCAATAGTAAAGGTGAGGGAGATGAGATTTTTGGCGCGCTCGGTGACGTACGTGTACGTGGTATACGTGGTACCAGCCGCAACTCCAGCTACGCTCGTAACGCAGTACTTTCTGGTGTTAATGGTTTTTTGTACGGTTCCCTCGGACGCGGTGCATGTAAATGATCCTGGTAGTACGCCAACTTTTGGCTGCATATCATCAGGTTGGACCATATATTTTGATACGATGGGCTTTGGCGTAGGAAATGAAAACGATGGCTGGGTGGTCGAGGTGGTTACAGAGGTTGGACATGGCGAAAATTCGCAGTTAGGGCCTGTGCGGCCGACGGCTGATCCATCGGGACAGATTTTTGCCTCCATCGTACAGGCCGTTGCCGATGGTCGTGGATAAACCGGCACCGCCATTCGCTCGCCTCTGCCAAACATGAATACGGCTCCTACAACGCCGCCACCAAGAACAATAACGACAAACGCGATGGCTGCATACATGGTTAGTTTGTTTTCCATATAAGTAAAATTGAATCTAACTTAAGATATGCTATCAGTATAGCGCTTTATCTAAAATTTGCGAATTTATACGGTCTTCTGTCATAGTGGAGGTACTAACTCTTTCTATGGATCATCTCATCCTTCTCGAACATCAACCACCTCAGAATCCACGTCTTACTATTTTTCCGGTGCCCTGTGATATCGGATCACACAGCTCGATCATGGCTGACGGGCCCGCGTATCTGATGCGCAAAGGACTTGTTTCTGCGCTAACAGCCGCTGGTTTTGAAGTGCAAACTGAGCCCGAAATTTCAGCGCTCCGCCGTGATCTGGGTGAGGTGTCGGCTGATCAGGTGGTGCTGACCATCGCGGCACAGGCCACGCAGGTAAGAGATAGGGTGTGCGCCGAGCGCCGAGCCGGGCGAAAAATACTAACGATTGGAGGAGATCATAGTGTTGCGATTGGGTCAGTGGCTGGAGCTGCTGCGGCCGTAAACAAAAATATCGGCCTCATTTGGATTGATGCGCACGCTGATATCAACACACCGGAGACTTCACCCTCGGGCAATGTGCATGGTATGCCGGTCGCCGTCCTGCTTGGTCAGGGTGACACACGCCTCACCAAGGTGGTCACGCGCCCGATTACAAAAGAACATCTTTTGTATATTGGCATCAAAGATCTTGATCAGCCTGAGATTGATTTTTTACGACGTGAAAACATTGCGGCCGTGACGCTTTTTGACATGCTCGGGCAGGGTTTTTCGGCAGTCACCCGGGCGATTGATCAACTCCTGACGCAGGTGGATGAAGTGTGGGTGAGTCTTGATCTTGATGCGATCGACGAAAGTGTTGCGCCCGCGTCAGCGATGGCAACGAGTGGAAGTATGAGTTATCGCGAAATTACGAGTCTGTGTACGTATCTCGGCAAAACGGGCAAAGTTGTGGGAATGGACATTGCCGAGCTTACCCCGGCCACAGATGTTGAAGGGAAAACGGCGGAGTTGTGTTTTGAGCTCAGTGCCGCGACGCTTGGCGGGCGGTATGGGTGGTATGAGCGGTATGTGCAGAAGAATGAAAAAAGAGATAGGCAAATTTAAGAGGTATTTCTCCTCGTCCTTGCACTGCGGTACCTAATTAGGCTTCTTGTCTCTTGGTTAACATAAGAAAGGTTTTTAGATTTCCACCAACCCCAAACTAATCTGTAACGCTTGGTCGACCCGCGTCATGGTCTCTGGTTTAAGCCTACCTATTTTTTTGATGACACGTTGCTTGTCTATCGTACGAATTTGGTTGAGCAAAATAAGTGAAGGTTTGCTAACACCTCCCTCGGATGGAGAAATGAGTACTTCTATTGGATATACGGTCGCATCGATCTGAGAACTGATGGTTGCAACAATCGTCACGGGGCTATGGCGATTAGCAATATCATTCTGGAGAATAAGCGCCGGACGAATCTTTTTTATTTCCGAACCCACGGTCGGATCAAAATTAACGAGCACCACCTCGCCCCGTTGTAATGTTAGACGATTGGGTTGTTGTGCCATAGTTCTTCGTCAATACTAAACCAATCTTCGCCCAGGGTTAGATCGCGCACGGAACGTTTTTGCGCGCCCTCAGCCAATTTTGTGCGGAGGTTACTGCGGCCGATAGCATCAATATACGAACGGACAGCCGTATCGACAAACGCGCTGCGATCGCCTTTTTTAACGTTTTTTTCCAGAAGTTGGATGGTGCCAAGCGGTAAGGTGAGATTGATGCGTTTGTAGGAAAGTTTGGTGGGTGTTGAGTAGTTCATAGGTAGTTAGCATACACACTCTCAGTGTGTAATGTCAACAAAAACCAGCTTCATTTTTCATAAAGGGACTTATATACATTGTTACCCTAGTCTAAAAAACCAAAATAAAAACTAACTACTCCGTGCCGGTTTCCGGTGCGGAGTTTTTTTAAACTTCTTTGTTTTTGGATCAATCGGATTCCGAGCAACCGCAAGTAAAACTTCGTCTAAAGTATGGGGTAAATGTTTGTGTTCCCTCCGTTTTCTACTCATACAGGTTGGGTTAATTTCTTGTACCCTAGTGTAACATTAGAGGTTACTTTGTGGACAGCGTCAGCAAAGACTTTCCCGATTTCCCGTTCCCGACGATTGAAACGATAAACGAACTCATCAATATAATGCTGTAAATGCTTAGCGCTCATCTTATGGTAGGTACCAACATAACCACTTTTGAAGAGAGCCCAGAAGGATTCAATACTGTTCGTATGTGCTTCCCCTTAACATAGTTACCTGTACTATGCGTGTCGGTTTGATGGTCATACATCTGGCCGACGCGATTGTAGGCCTTGAACTCGTCAGTAAAGAGGGTCGTATCCGCTACGATGTTTTCCAAGATTAACCGTTCCAGCGTTCTCCGGCGTACATCGTCCACTACCATAGCCTTGAGTTTGCCGGAGCGTTGCAAGAAACCGACAACCGGAGTTTTTGTTTTGGTGTTCCGGCCTTGCACACCTTTCTGGCGTTTCGAGGCATGTTTATTCTTCTCCTTTCCATCCACATACGTCTCGTCAGCTTCCACTTCACCGGACAGACGTTTTTTGTCCTGTTTCATGGCCGCGCGTAAACGGTGGTCGACGAACCAGCCGGTCTTCTGGGTAACACCAACGAACTTAGAGAGCTGAATAGAGGAAATGCCTTTTTTCGATGTGGTGAGGAAGTAGATAGTGATGAACC
>JBPOHP010000091.1:0-19599 GCA_052035445.1 Candidatus Magasanikiibacteriota bacterium | reverse complement strand
GTACATAAATTACCTTATGGCGCTGGTGTTTGCAGTAGCCCTCGTTCTCATGTGGACAAAACGTATGGCGTTGGCAGCACTTCTTATTTCACCAATCGTCGTAAATATTGTGGCCTTTCATGCGTTTTTGGATGGAGGACTTTTTACCAAAGGTTCAATCGCGGCCGTGGTATTTGCGGTACTTAATGGGTATTTGTTGTGGGAACAGAGAGCGAGCTATGCATCATTAATCGCCAAAAAATAATCTTAAACAATAACTGCAGCTAATACGCTGCAGTTATTTTTACCCTACGGGGTCAATGCATGGCACTAACTCTTTTTGGCACAGTAAAAAATCATTGCCTCCCGCATAACTTCCGCAAGACCGGGCGCGAATTTTTCATAATAGGCTTTAAAGCGAGGGTCGTCGACATACATGTTAGCCAGATTGCGGTAGAGTTCAAGGTTAGGTTCATACCAGATCCTTAACCGGTTGTAGTGCTGGTCGATAAGGTGTTGAAATTCAGGGCTTGTGGCGCCTTTATTCATGGTTGCAACAACTTTTTTCATGAAAAATTCGGTGTCGAGTTTGATCTTTTCTAGATCAGCCTTCGTCATTTTTTTGAGCCGTTCTTGCGATTGTCGGTAGGTGTCAGTATGACCCCAGCGCGCTTTGGCTTCGGCAATATAATGTTTTTGCTCTTCGTCATCGAAGGCGTTGTAGAGTTCTTCATCGTTCATAGATTCTGCATTGTTAATTTTTTTAAGCGTTTTATCGATGGTGGCGATAAGATTATGGAGACGTTTTTGCTTGAGGTCGAGAAGTGTGCGTTGTTCGATTAATGCGGCACGCATAGAAAAATGTTGTGATAACATGATTTGTTTGATGTCGGCTAGAGAAAAATCAAGTTCGCGAAAAAACATGATTTGCTGTAATTTCAGAAGTTCGGTTTCGCCGTATTCGCGGTAGCCGTTGGTGAGCACGCGTGACGGTTTGAGTAGTCCGATTTCGTCGTAATAGTGCAGTGTGCGCACGCTGACATGGGCGAGTGTGGCGAGTTTGTGGATGGTATAGGCCATAGGTTGGGCTAGTTAATATCAACGTTAAACTATTACGTAACGTTATAGTCAAGTAAATCATGTGGATAAAAAAAGCCGACATGTACTGCGGCTTATTGGCTATTGAGTAGCGTTTCGCAAGTTTTCAGTGGGATTTCGTTATAGCTTTCATAGCGACGACGACTCTGAACGAACGGATCTTCGTCAGTTGAAAAATAAACAGCGAGCTCGCACGCGGACCCGAAAATATTGAAATCCAGCGTGTCTGCTTGGACGAAAAGATTTTTTCCGGTTGAGTTGCACGTACTTTCAAACGTGCATTCGCGAGTAGATTCCGTAAAAGAAAACACTCCGTCTGCACACTCCATGAGGCGTGGCATAAGATGATCTTCGCCTGGGTTGATGAGTGTCAAAACGAACGGTTTTGGTAAGGCATTATTGAGTCCTGTGCAGGAGATCGGGCTTTTTGAGTAGCCAGCCTTTCCACTAAGGTAACCAGCATCAAAAACAATGATGGGAGGGATTTTAAGATCAGGGATGTTGACGTTAGGGTCGGGGAGGCAGCTCGCATTGAGTGCTACGACGCACATAGTAAGCATGCCAAGTGCCGTGGAAAAAATCTTTGAGAACGTCTGTGACATGGTGGTCTCTCCTTATTTTACCGGCCTCTTTTGAGAGGGTGGGTAGAGATTACATTATTGGAGCGAGAGTGTCAATGGTAGAGTGATTTGAGAAAAATTTGATTTCACGTGCCAATATGTATTAACTATATAGGATGTGACAATCTGACACTACAGTTTTGTTGACTATTCAGGTGTATATTTTTTCGCTATGTCAGAATTTTTTCGACCGCCCCAAGAATCACTTTCCGCTAAACTGGATATCAGAAATCCTAAGACGCAGCGAGAAATGCTGTTGAATCAGGAACCGAAATTGCTCGAAGCCGCTGGTTTATTGGCGGCGCGCATTAAAGCCTGTCCAAGCGATTCACGTTATCCAGAACTTCAGCCTCAGGCGCTCATTGTCGGTGGTTTCGTGCGTGATGCGTTATTTGGGGCGCACCCGAAAGATGCTGATATGGAGGTATACGGCCTGCACGCCGATCGGTTAGAATCATTGCTTGACCAGCTCTTTCCGGATAAAGTTAATAAAGTTGGCAAAGCATTTGGCATCTTAAAAGTAGCGGTTGAACCAGGTATTGAATTCGATGTCTCGATTCCTCGTCGAGACTCAAAACAGGGGACTGGTCATACGGGGTTTGTGGTGTCTGGTGATCCAACGATGACGATTAAAGAGGCCGCTCGGCGACGGGATTTTACGTTTAACGCGCTCGCTGCCGATCCGTTGACTGGTGAGGTTTTTGACGAGTTTGGCGGTATAGAAGATGTGCGTCTGCGGCAGTTGCGCGTTACCGATCCGAAGCTTTTTCAAGATGATCCGTTGCGTGTGTACCGTGGAATGCAGTTTGTGGGGCGCATGGATCTGTCGGTTGAAAAAAGGAGTATGGAATTGATGAAGGAGATGGCAAAGACTCGTGAAATGTCAGAACTGCCCCCCGATCGTATTCGAGAAGAATTTTCTAAGCTCCTCCTAAAAGCTCCCCGACCTTCGCGCGGTTTTGAGTTTGCACGCGAAGTGGGATTGATTAAAGAATATTTTCCTGAGTTGCACGCGCTCATTGATGTTCCTCAAGAAAAAGAATGGCATCCGGAAGGCGATGTGTGGATTCATTCGATGATGGTTGTTGATGCGGCGGCGAATATTGTAAGAGATCAAAAACGAGGTTTATCTGAAGATGAAAAGGTGCAGATAATGTTTGGGGCGCTTGCTCATGATTTTGGAAAACCCTCCACCACAGAGATTAAAGATGGCCGTATTCGTTCGATAAACCACGAAGAGGCAGGCAGGATTCCAGCACGAGCATTTTCGGAACGACTTCGTCTTTCAAATACACTCACACGAGTTTTAGAGACAGTGGCGGCTGAACATCTTAAGCCCGATATGTTGTGGCGAGCGTACCAAAAAGATGCTGGCTTGCCTAAGGCATTAAAAAATTATGCTAATGCCGTCAGGAAATTACTCAGCCGGATTCATCCGGTTTCATGGCGTGTTTTGATTGCTGCCTCCGAAGCTGATTCACGCGGTCGTACCCTGCCGGATGCTGCCACCAAAGCGTATCAGGCCGGCCTGTTTATGGCAGAGGTTGTAACTCGGTATCAGTTAGACGTAGAACCGACAAAGAAATTAGTCGGCGGAAAAGATATACTTGCACTCGTCGAGGAATTTGGTTTGCCTCGTCCAAAACCGGTTGATTTTGGAAAGTATATTGCTGAAGTTGAGCGTTTACGCGACCAAGGGGAATTGGTTACAAAAGACGACGGTTTGAACAGGTTAAAAGAACTACTTGTTGCGGACAATAAAAAACTCCCGAGCTAGGGCATAACTATATCACTTTTTGTCAATATCCTATGCTGTTAGCAGAAAATATTCGTCACGATCTTCTAAAACTCAGTACACCTGCTCGTGCCAAAAGTAATGCCTGGTTTTTTAAAACCGGTAAAGGTGAATATGGTGAAGGGGACATATTTATTGGTGTGACGGTGCCGCACGTACGAAAGGTAGTTAAAAAATACGTAACCCTGCCATTCGTTGAGATAGAACACCTATTGTGTTCGAAAGAACACGAGTTTCGACTCGCTGCGCTATTAGTACTTGTTGCCCGTTTTTCACGGGCCTCATCCCAAGAGCGCGCACAGATTCATGCACTCTATCTGAAACGAATAGCCTGGGTAAACAATTGGGATCTCGTTGATTCGAGTGCTGAGTATTTGGTTGGGGCGTACCTTGAAGGTAGATCCAAAAAATTATTGACGACCCTGGCGCAGTCGAAAAATCTTTGGGAGCGGCGCATTGCAATTATAGCCACCTTTCATGATATCAAGCAGGGAAGATATCAGGAGACATTTCGGATTGCGCATATCCTCCTTAACGATCAGCACGATTTGATTCACAAAGCTGTTGGTTGGATGTTGCGCGAAGTCGGTAAGCGTTGTGGCCAGGCAATCGAAGAAGAATTTTTGCGTCAGCACTACCAAACCATGCCCCGTACCATGTTGCGCTACGCTATTGAGCGTTTTATTCCAGAACTCAGAAAAAAATATCTAAAAGGAACTCGCTAGTATGACCGAACTTATTTTAGCCTCCACCTCACCTCGTCGCAAAGAGCTTTTAGAAAAATTACGGATTCCGTTTACGGTTGTCGCCGGAGATTATAAAGAAGATATGTCGCTCCCGCTTGAGCCCTCTGAGTTAGCGTGCACTCTCTCGCGAGGTAAAGCCGAAGCAGTCGCTGCTCGTTTTCCGGAGAGTATTGTAATTGGTGCTGACACGTTCGTTGTATTGGAAGGGCACTTGCTTGGAAAACCGCATACACCAGACAAAGCATTGAGTATGCTCCAAAAGATTCGTGGACAATGGGTATCGATTATTACGGGGTACACGGTGCTGTGCAAAAAAACACATCAGACCATTTCAAAAGCAGTTGAAACACGCGTGCTCATTTCGTCTTGTAGTGATGAGGTGTGTGCCCGGTATGTTGCCACTGGCGAGCCGCTTGATAAGGCGGGTGCGTTTGCTTTGCAAGGTCTGGGAGCAGTACTTATTGAACGCGTAGAAGGTGACTTTTATAGTGCGGTCGGGTTGCCGCTGCAGGACCTAGCCAAAACGCTTCTCCTGTTTGGTGTGCGCATTCTCTAGTATATTGACCGTTACGGTTTAGTTTGCTAAAATAAGCGAACTTTTCTTCTTTTTTGGTATGGATTTTAACGAGTTACGACAGAAGGTTTTTGAAAAAACTCCGGTATTTGGCCGTATTATGAAAGAATATGGGCACGTGTCGTTGCAACATTATTTTTCGCGTTCCGTTAGTGCACCGTGCTTAGTGGCTGAGGATCGAAAAAACGAGCTGCTCAGTGTGGTTGAAGAGCGTTTGCGATTAGCACTTGGACCAGTTATTGCTGCTGAGGCATGTCGTGAGCTTAGAGAGCGATATGCGGTTTCTACTGCTGATCACCATGGGCCCCTCGCTCATCCCTTTTTTTTGAGTTGTCATTTGGCGCAGTCAGCGGCGCTTTCACGGGGAACCTACCGTTCTATTTTTGTATTTTCATGTGGTGGTGTTTCGCTTAATAATTCGTCATTCCCTCGGGGTTTGTTAGTGCATTCTCCTGAACTTGATGTGGTGCGACTACCACTGTTTAGCCTTAAACATCGACACGAGAGTGTTTACGGCCTCCGTGGCTACACACCAAAAGAGCTTGAGAGCGTGCTCAAACATATTCATGAACACGAATCGTTTTCAGCTGATAGCAAAGAACGGTTGTTGGGTTTAGTCACCGAAGTATATGGTGGGCAGCGTGTGCCTTCAGGAGCATATTATGCTGACCAAATTACCGCCACCAATCATGCGCTCTGGAAAAAAATTCCCGGTCAAGAAGACTACCATTTTATCATGCTTCAACAAGAAGATGTGGTAGTAGACCTACTCGTTCGTTATCATCTTGGTCGAGGAACGTTGTTTGAAAAATTATTTACGAGTCCTCAGGTGCTCGTTTCTTTTGAAGTATGCTTTGATGGCATTCTCGGGGCTTTTTCGCGCGAAAACGGTCAAGGTACTGTGCTTGTCTGGGCGCGGGTAGGTGGTGAGCGTATGGCTTTGAAACATGTAGGCAATGAGCTTGTTTCAGACGGCGGAGCATATCGCGTACCGCTCGAAAGCGAAACGCTCCGCGAGGCTTTTCTTCAAAAAGAATTGTTGCCAAGCATGGCGCTTTCTTTTATGGTATTATCATTTTATTACGGCCTGACGTGTGGCGGCGGTTTCTCTCAAGTTAATTATCTCTCTGATATGCGGCAAGCGTATCTACGATTTCTAGAGCATAGTGGCATTTCCGGTGACGAAGGGTTGGTGGCGGCCGATATCGAAACCGATCGTCTTACCGCTGAAACTGCCTACGTTTTTCTGTCTAACCATGAGAATCAGGTACCGACAACCGCACTCGATCTGGCTCTGTATAAGACAGCTGACACCTCATGTTACCTTAAAGAATTATCAGAATATTGCACGTTAGCTGAGGCGATTGATCAGTTGATGCCTGAATTTTATCGCATCCTCTACCATGAATCGCCGCCACTATCTGCTCCAAATTTTGCTTATCTTAGCGCGTTATATGCCTAAAAAGTGCCTTGCTTGTGGTAATAACCCAGTTTCACACCTATCTTCATGGTGGAGCCAGTCTTTTTTGATTTTTATGAACCCTCTTAGTATGTTGGTGGCTGGCCGACTACTTGATCGTTTTTTTAATCTTTTTTTTAAATTTTTTTTCAACGCTTCAATTTGGATGTTTCGAATCACCAAATCACTCAGAATGAATTCTGATATAGAGAAAGTTCCGGGTTTACGAGGAAAAGTATTATGGCAAGAAGCCAAGCGACGCGGGATTCCTATACAAAGTTTTGTGGTGTGGGGAAACTATTTGGACTCGTATCAAGCAATAGTTAAAGGAAAAACTATTAATTTTATGAGCTTGCCGCGCCTTCCTGGTGGGGCTGAAGAATGGTGGTTGGATGACAAAGCAGTGCTTAAAAAAATGCTTCAGGCAGCTGGGGTGCCAACGCCCCGAGGAGGAAGTTTTACTCGTTACGCATCACTTCGAGCTGCGTTCGAGAAGCTTGAAAAGCCGGTGATTATTAAACCTCGGCTTGGCTCGCGTGGTCGGCATACGACTACTAATATTTGGACTGAAGTTGATTTAAGAAAAGCCTATCATTCTGCTAAAAAACTTTGCCATTGGGTTGTTATGGAAGAACATTTAGTAGGGAGTGTCTACCGTGGTACGGTAATTGATGGAAAATTGGTGGGTGTATTACGTGGTGATCCGCCACGCGTCACCGGGGATGGGGTGCATACTGTCGAACAGCTGATAGATATTAAAAATGAGCACCGTCCGTCGCAAATTAGCCCGGTAGTAGTAACTGATGCGCACCGTGATTTTTTGGAACGACAAAATATAACCGTGTCGAGTATTCTCCCGCAGGGCAAGAGAATAGATTTGCTCGAAAAAATTGGTGTCTCATATGGTGGTAACAGTGCAGAAGTAACCGAAATCACTCATCCTGAGATTAAACGTTTTCTAGAGATGGCTGGCGCAGTAGTTCATGATTCAATTATTGGTTTTGATTTCATTATCGAACATATCGATCAATCTCCTGCTCAGCAGAAATGGGGCATTATTGAGTGTAACGGCGTCCCATTTATCAACCTTCATCATTATCCTGTGGAAGGAACGCCGGTAAATGTTGCGGCAACCGTATGGGATTATGTAGAAAAAAATATTAGTTTATTCTAACTGCTCATCTCGTATGTTAACTTCCGCTGGTACTAAACCGGTGGTGGCAGCGCTAGCCGGGAATACGTTTGTTTTTGTTATTAAGTGTATAGCAGCGACTGTCTCTGGGTCGAGCGCTCTTTTTTCTGAGGCGGTTCATAGTTTTGCTGATACCGCAAACCAGTTATTGCTTTTTATTGGTATTCGACGTTCTCGAAAAAAGGCTGACCAAGATTTTGCCTACGGTTATGGTAATGAGCGATTCTTCTGGGCGCTCCTTTCAGCGTGTAGCATTTTTTTTGTTGGTGCGGGGGTGACTATATACGAAGGTATTCACACACTCCATGATGGCGGTCCAGTCACGTTTAAGCCGATTATTTTTGTAGTACTATTTCTGTCCGGCATAGTTGAAGTGTACACTTTTATAGTGGCAGCACGAGAGTTGAAACGTCAGTTTCCTAACACAACGCTGCGGGAGCGGTTACAAGAGGGGGATCCGGCAACTTTGGCTGTTTATTTGGAAGATGGTGTGGCAGTGTTTGGTTTAATAGTCGCGTGCATATCGATTGCGGTGACATATATGACTGGGAATACTGTGTGGGATGGAATCGGATCGATCATTATAGGTATATGTCTTGGAACTGTGGCTGTGGTACTCATTCTTAAAAATAAAGCTTTTTTGATCGGTCAGACTATAGACGAAAAACTGCAAGAAATCCTTATTGCAGAACTTGAAGCTGATCCGGCTATTGAAAAAGTGATTGATTTTAAATCAACTATTCTTGATGTTGGCAAGTGCCGAATTAAGTGCGAGGTCGAATTTAATGGTCATGTGGTGCTGAGGGAGGCCTACCAAAATCCTTCTCTTGAAGAAGAGCACAAACGAATTGAAGGTGAATATGATGAATTTCTAAAATTCTGTGTCGAGTTTGCCGATCGCGTGCCCCGGCTTATGGGAAGACGTATTGATGAAATTGAAAAACGTCTTAAAGCACGTTATCCCGAAGTCCAACATATAGATATTGAGATTAATTAACCCCACTCCCTTTCGAGCCTCGGAACGTGTATACTAACAATAGAGTCATTTACTCTACACGATGTCTATATGGATCAAAAATATTGGTTTAAAGCAAAAACGTACGGTTGGGGCTGGCAGCCAGCTACCTGGCAGGCATGGCTTGTCATGTTCGTGTGGTTGGTGGTGGAAATTGGCTGTATTTGGTACCTTAATTCTCTCTACAACGCCACATCACAGTTCGCACTCGGAGTGGTCGGTTGTAGTATTGTGGCAACCAGTATTCTCGTTGGCATAGCTTATGCCACCGGCGAAAAACCAGGTTGGAGATGGGGAGATAAAAAATAAGGAGGTTTGTCTCAGCGTGATGCAGGAGTTTTCCTCTGGTCAGTATGTCCGCTCGTTGTTATACTAGTCTTAACTCGTAAATGCGCGAGTGTTTCGTAGATCAATTTATTGCTGTGATTACAGTTTTTCTTTTATGGATCTTACGGTTATCATGGGGCCCATGAAAAGTGGGAAATCTTACGACTTAATTAGTTTTTTTGCACCTCTTAAATACACAGCTATTCCCTATACGCTTTATCAAAGTGCTCGTCATGTTCGTGATGAGCAAGTGCAATCTCGTAATGGATCTCTGCTTTCTGCGCAGAGAATTTATAGCTTGACTGAAATTTTGGGGAATGGGTGCAAAATTGTAGGGATTGATGAGATGCACATGTTCCCAGCTCACGAAGTCTTGGTTATAGATAAGTTGTTAAGAACTGGAGTGAAGGTGATTGTTTCAGGTCTTGATTTGGACTATCAGGGAAAAATGTTCACCACTATGCGGGCTCTGCTTGAGCTTGGTCCAAAGGAAGTTCGTTATAAACGAGCGGTATGTGAACTATGCAAGAGTCCTGATGCGATTTATTCCCAAGTTTTAAAAGATAATCAGCCTCTTTTAGACGGGATGCCGTCCGTAATTCCTGATGATGGTACATACTCATATAGATCAACGTGTAGGTATTGTTTTGTAAAGGTGGGATAATTTATTTTTAATCAGTTCTTGTTATGGGGGTTTCTGGAAAAAAAACAATCCGTCTTCCTTTTCGTACTGCCCAGCCAGTTGAGACAAACGTGACGCCGGTATCTAGCGATCATTGGGCTTCGCGTCACGAAGAGGGTCAGTTGGCGGTCGATGTACTAGAAGTAGGAAATGACGTTGTGGTTGTGGCAGCAATTGCTGGTACCAAGCCTGAAGATGTATCGTTGCATCTGCAGGATGATTTATTGACGATTCGCGGTTCACGAGCGTTTCCGTTCGACAAAGACGCAATTTCTTTTTATCGGGAGTGTTATTGGGGTGCTTTTTCGCGTACCATTGTTTTGCCGATTGATGTACGCCAAGAATCGGCACGGGCAGAATACCGTAATGGTATTTTAGTGATTAAGCTAGAGAAGGCTCGTAATGAAGCAAAAATCCCGCTTATTGTTGTTGATGAATAGATTTAATTTTTTTGGTCCATTACTATTTGATTTTTTGTGCCCCATACATCGTCAGACAAGCCAGTCATGCCAACTGCGCAACAGCCTGGAGCTGAACTACAGTCGTTTGTCCATAAGAAATGGCACCGATTTGTAGTCCGAGCAATTGTTGTGATGTTGGGTGTCCCGCTCGCAACTTTGCTTGCAACGGTGATCTACATTACGCATTTTGATGATCGGGTTTACCCAGGCGTCTATATTGGTAATCGTTCGTTTGGTGGGCTCAAAAAACATGAAGTACGTGCAGTGCTGACAGAGTATAATACTTTTTTATCGCAGACTGGTTTTAATGTAACCGTGCCTACCAACACGTCTACCGCAATGTTTCGTCTTATGCTTCCGACATCTACGGCCACGGGGCTCCTTGGCTATATTGACACCGAAGCTACGCTCGACGCGTTACTGTTGGTAGGACGTCCAGATTCCTGGATTGATAGAGTGGTTGAGCCTTGGAAAATCCTCATGCGTTTTCAAACCACGACCGCGGTTGTCTTGTTCAGTGAGGAAAATATTCTACGGTCGATAAAACCGGTTGTTTCTCCGTTTGAGCTTGAGCCACGTAATTCTCGTATTATTGTTTCATCCACCGTCCCTTTCACCTACAATATTAGCCCTTCTTCAGAAGGAACGCTTTTGCAGTACCAGGAGTTGTTGCAGTCTTTAAAAGAAAGAGCTTCCACACTATCGCGTGCCCCACTATCTGCTCGGTTAATTAAGGTGCTTCCAGAAATTACTACCGCCGAAGTGGAGCATTTTGCTAAAACTATTCCGCAAATTATTGGTCAAGGACCCATTACCTTAATGTATTCTGGTACGCCACGACCTAAGAATGGTGATTTTCATTGGATAATTACCGAAGAACAATTGGGTGATTGGCTCGAAGTTGCTCAGAACGCAGAAGGAGATACGATTGCGACACTCGCGGAGCAGCCTCTCCGTCAGTATCTAGATGCAATTGTTCGTCCTGACATTGACCAGAATGCGCTTGACGCACGATTTTCGGTAGAAAATAACCGGGTAAAAGAGTTTGAACCTGGGCAAAGCGGTTTGTCGCTTGATGCGACAGGCACGATTCAAATTATTGAGGACGCTGTTATGCGTCGCGGTTTTGGTTTTGTGACCACAACAGCTGTCTCTGTTCTTGTTAATCAAGTTGTGCCAACAACATCGCTTGCGGGTATTAATGCCTGGGGGATAGTAGATGTGCTTGGTGTCGGCAGCTCGACATTCAAAGATAGTCATACAAATCGAATCAAAAACATTGCAAATGCAGTAAAGCGTCTCAATGGGGTTTTGATCGCTCCGGGAGAAGAATTTTCCACCAATAAATATGCAGGTCCATACACGGAAAGTAATGGTTTTTTGCCGGAAATGGTTATTAAAGGTAATGAGATTAAGCCCGAAGTTGGTGGGGGAATGTGCCAGATCGGTACAACGGTATTTCGTACAGCTATGAACTCTGGTTTGCCGATTACTCAGCGCCAAAATCATTCATTGGTGGTCAGTTATTACGCAGACCCGGTCAACCATAATCCTGGTACGGATGCTACGTTGTACGAACCAACACTTGACTTGAAGTTTTTAAATGATACCGGGAATTATATTTTACTTGCAGCTGATATAGATTTTAAACGTCAACTGCTTACGTTTACGCTATGGGGCAAATCAGATGGTCGAAGTGGTAGTTATACACATCCTATTGTGAAGCGTTGGATTTCTCCTGGAAAAGATCAAGAAATTATTTCTCAAACAGCGCCAGTTGGAAGTCGCAAATGTCAGAACGCATTTCGGGGTGCTGAGGCAACGTTCACGTATACCCGTTTTACATCGACGAGCGAGAAGATCGAACGTGTTTTTGATAGCTATTACCGACCGTTACCGCGCATTTGCGTGGTTGGTCCTGCGGCGGATAGTTCTTTGCCTATCGATGGCTTCCCTTCAGGAGTTGTATTGCCACCAAATCCCGCCGATCCGGTAATTGATACGGTTGCTCCGCCGAGCGCATAAACAAAAACACAACCCCCTGAGCAAAAAGCCCAGGGGGTTGTGTGTTTTTATCTCTCCCGACGTATCGAAAGAGTTTGAAGATTTTGGGGGCAGAACCCCCAGAAGCCGTACCAAGAAGACATGCTATGGGATAGGGTGAGCCGGAGCCCGACCCGTCTCAAAGCAAATCTCCATGCTTGTCGTGGTACGGGACTATTCTGATGAAAGATTCATCCTGATAGTTCCGTACCTGACGGTAGGTCTTTTGTACTAGCTATACATCGATGCAGACGAGCGGTAAAAATCTTGACTCGTAGGCTGCAGAGGGTATATCTAGTTAGATTGTTTCCTGTTTCGAGTTACTGGTACTGTCCGGTGCAGTGCTCTATAACGTCATACTATAGTCTTTTTAGGTGATTTTGTCAAGCGATAAGCTGTGGATTACTCATATACGGCGCTAATCTTAGAGAAGATATTGACTATTGATTTTTGCTGAAAAATTTGTATAATTGGGTCTCAAGGAGGTGAATTACGATGAAAAAGAACGTACTTGCCTTGTTTTTGTCTGGAATCGTTTCCACACCATTTTTCGCTGGTGCAGAAGCGGTGGGTGGGTCGTGTGATCGCAATATGGCGCTTGCTCAGACGCTAAGCGATAACGGCGGTCCGTATCTGGCTCCGATCTGTCTGGGGCCGCCTGGTTCGACCGACGCGCCCTTTGATCGGGCGACGCATGCCAAGAACGATGTGACCCGGATGTCCCAGTGCCCACCTGGCGTGAGTGGAGCGGTGTGCTTTCAACGGCGTGGTGAGGTGTTCGCTTATGCCTGCGAAAACGGTATGCTCCCACAGACGGTTGGCATCAAGATGCAAAAGACGCCGCAGGGGTGCGAGGGGGATAAGCCTGGCGTAACACCGGACAAAGACGCTCCCCAAAAGTCGAAGAATTGTCCGATTTTTAAGGTGGATGCGTGGCGCATTACGTGTCCGGCTGCACCCCAGCTTCCGCCACCGGTCGTCTCTCCTGCTGCAACCGCGCCTTCTCCTGATGCGGGCACAACCTTGTCGCCGGATGCAGGCATTGCAGTGCCTGGTCCTGGTCCAGCTCCCGACGCAGTCGTGAATCCGTAGTAAACCAGCGACTCGTTCTGGACAATGTGATTCAAAAAAAGCTCTGAACCGTACTGGTGCAGAGCTTCTTTTTATATAATTTTTTAGGCAGCCTTGTCGATCACTTTGTCGACCAGACCGTATTTTTTGGCTTCCATTGCCGGCATGAAGTTATCGCGATCAGTATCGCGTTCGATGGTTTTGAGATCTTTGCCGGTGTGGCGTGAGAGGATTTCGTTGAGCCGGTTTTTGGTATGGAGAATGTGTTCAGCGTAGATTTTGATATCGCTCGCTTGGCCTTCGGTACCGCCAAGAACTTGATGGATCATCACTTCGGCGTTCGGGAGGGCAAAGCGCTTACCTTTGGCCCCAGCGGTGAGGAGGACTGCTCCCATAGAAGCGGCGATACCAATACAAATAGTAGAGACGTCAGGTTTGATGTACTGCATCGTGTCGTAGATAGCGAGACCAGCAGTTACCGAGCCGCCGGGAGAATTGATGTAGAGCTTAATGTCTTTCTCCGAGTTTTGGTTTTCGAGAAACAGCAGCTGGGCGATGATAGAATTAGCAACGCCATCATCAATAGCGGTGCCAAGAAAAATAATGCGATCCTGGAGGAGGCGGGAATAAATATCGTAGGATCGTTCGCCGTAATGTGTTTTTTCGATGACGGTGGGGATGAGGTATTGGTTGTTCATAATCAGATATAAAGGATGAATAAACGATAGTCGTATTTTTTCATTCATCATCTTGTTTGTCAATAATAAAAAAAGCAGCCCGTGGATGGGCTAACTGTTAGCACTCACTGAAGGTGCGGCTGATGAGCACCACGCAGTAATCCGGCCGTTCGATCACCGGTTTTTCGTACATTTTCACGCTTACTGCCCACTACTCTCCGGGGAGCGTGATATTTTGTAACTCAGACAGTATGTCCTGTTGGTAGTGGTCTGGAGCTTGAAGTTCAAAACCAAGATTTCTGACCACCAGTTGGGCAATTCCATAGTCATCGGTTCGAGCGCAGTCGGCTGCTTCGAACAGGCCAGTTATGGACATGAGACGTTTCTCGTGTCCTTCGAATTCAACGACTCGAATGGATGGGCCGGTTATTTGGAGTTGCAAGCGTTGATGCATTCCCTGTGCTTGAGGTGCGCTCATGTGTTGTCCTCCGCTAGTGTCTGTGGTGTCTCAGAGCGTGCCTGTATGACGCGGGTCAGTACTTCGTTAATCGTGCCGTCGGTGGTAAATCCAGCCGCTCGCCGATGTCCGCCACCGCCCAGTTGTTTGGCAATAGCCGAAACATCCACGTCATCGCGGATGGTTCTAAAACTGCCTTTAATTTTGCCATCAAGCGTTTCTTTGAGAATGAGCGCAATCTTCGTGTCGCCAAGATTATTAAGGAAGTTGGCGATACCTTCGCTTTCGGCTTCGTTGACGTGAGCTTCTTCGATATCGTTCTTGGTGATGTAGGTGTACGTCAGATCGAGCGCGTCATGCTTTTGTAGACGGCTCAAAACTTTACCCCAGAGTTTGAGCGAGTCGATGGATTTATTGCGGGTCATAAGATCGTTGATGGTTTTGAGATCCCCACCCGCTTGAACTAAAACACTCGCAGCTGCCATGGCGTCGGGCGTGGTGGCGGCGTTCGTAAAATTATCGGTATCGGTTATGAGACCGGTCAAAAGCGAGGTAGCCATTTCTTTGGTGAACGATACACCGAGTGCTTCAAAGAGATGAAAAAGTACATTAGTAGTTGAAGGAGTGCCTGGATCATCGATATTGAGTTTGCAAAAATATTCGTTGGTAGCGTGATGATCGATGTTAACAATAAAAGCAGGGTGATTTTTGACGAGCGCCTCAACACCGGCATAGCGCAAGTCTCCAGAATCAAGAACGATGATCGTATCAACTGCGGGATGAGAAAAAATTGCCGGATCAGTGCTTAACTTATCGGAATGCACGAGAAATTGCCATTTGGGATTAGCTGGTGTTGCACAATACATCGTCACGTTTTTTTCAAGGCTGGCAAGGTAACCAAACAACGCTGTGGCAGAACCCATAGCATCGCCATCAGGATGTTGATGGGGGATGATAATAAGTTGTCGGCTCTTCGTGATGTGTTCACGCAGAGTTTCGTGCGGATAATGCATAGCTCCTTAGTATACTCAATCTCAACATGTTTGTACAGTTAAAACAGCTAACCTTACTGGAAGATATGAGAAATGTCAATGGTAAAATTCACACTCCTCTACAACACTCAATCTTCCGTTGAATAACGGCTCATGATATGCTACTATCGGTTGTATCAAAATCTTGAACTATGTACCTCAAACGTCTCGAACTTAATGGGTTTAAATCGTTCGCTCAACGGACGATTATCGATTTTTTACCGCCACGGGATGGTCGTTTTAGTATTACCGCTGTTGTTGGGCCTAATGGTTCGGGAAAATCGAATGTAACTGATGGTATCCGCTGGGTCATGGGCGAACAGAGCATGAAAAGCATCCGCGGCAAAAAAAGCGAAGATGTTATTTTTAGCGGCTCAAGCGCCAAGGGGGCGATGTCGATGGCCGAAGTGACGATGGTGCTTGATAACAGCGATCGGCGCGTACCCGAAGTTGATGCTGAAGAAATTGCGCTTACCCGTCGCCTGTACCGCTCGGGTGAGAGTGAATATTTAGTGAATAACAATGCGGTGCGATTGCTCGATATTCATTTACTCATGGCCAAAGCGCAGGTGGCAGAAAATTCGTACAGTATTGTGAGCCAGGGCATGATTGATAAACTCCTCACCGTAAGTCCGTCGGAGCGCAAAGATTTCTTTGACGAAGCCTGTGGCATCAAAGAATTTCAAATCAAACGCCACCAAGCTGATTTAAAACTCAATCGAACAGCTGAGCATCTCGAACAAGCGCGGGTGGTTTTGGCAGAAATTTCGCCTCGCCTCAAAATGTTGGCAAAACAGGTAAAAAAATTAGAAGAACGTCGCGAGGTAGAAACAGAACTTCGCTCTTCGAGCGAGTCGTATTACACCGAGGTGTACCGTCGTTTACAAGCAGAAGAAGCGGCACTTCTCGCGAGGCGGCAGGGGATTGAGGTTCGTTTGCATACTGCCGAGCAGTCGTTAGAATCGGTGCAACGGACGCTCGCCGAACTCGCCACACAGACTTCGCGCGAAGAAGCCTTTCAAGAGTTGCAAAACACCTACCAAACCATCATTGCTCAAAAAAATACGTTTGAAAAACAGTTAGCCATTATCGAAGGCCAGATTCAGGCTGGGTTTAGTCAGGCTGGCAAACACGATGTGTCGTGGCTCACGGCCAAACTCGAAGAGACCAAAAATGCACGTGCCGAGCGGCTCGATGATCTGGTTGGTGTTAAAAAACAGATTGCCGAGGCAGAAACTCGGGTACGTGTCGAGCGCGAGCAGCTTGATGAAATTGTGCGGGAGCGCGGCGTTGCTTCTGCAGCACTCACCAAACTGCAAGGGCAACTGCTCAAAGATCAGTCTGAGCAAAATTATTTGCAAGTCGTTGGTTTGACGGCGGTCAAAGCCGTGCTTGATCAGCGCGATCGTTTTGGGGTGGTGCATGGTCTCGTGGCTGAGCTTGGCGGCGTGGCCGAAGAATACCGTACCGCGCTCGAAGTAGCGGCTGGCCAGCATTTGTCATCGCTCGTCGTAGAAGACGAACGCGTGGCCCGTCAAGCGATCAATTTTTTGCGCGAACAGCGTTTTGGGGTGGCAACTTTTTTGCCCCTCAACAAAGTTCAGGGGCGGTATTTGTCAAACGAAGAACAAGAAGCTGCCCGACACCCGGATGCAATTGGCCTCGCCCTCAATCTCATCACTTTTGATGCGCGGTTTGAACGTATTTTTTCGTTTATTTTTGGCAGTACGCTGGTCGTGCCTGATTTAGAAGCTGCCGAACGGGTGGGCATCAACCGCATTCGCATGGTAACACTCTCGGGCGATATTGCGGAGCGTAACGGCGTGATGCGCGGTGGTTTCCGAGCGAAAAAAAATACGATTAGTTTTTCATCAAAAATATCGTTATCGGCCGAAGATCGTTTGCAAGAGTACCAGGCAGCGATACGGCACGAAGAAGAGCATTTAGTTCAGCTCGATTCGCTCCAAAAAGACTCGCAGTCACGGCTCATCACCTACCACGGTGAAGTTGAAGGTTTGCAGGCCAAGCTCCAGATGGTGCGGCGCGAAGAAGAGCAGCTTGGGCTTGAAGCTGGGCGCATGGAGCGCGAACTTACGCTCGCTACGAGTAATCCCGCTGACCAAACGGTCGTGATGCAGAAGCTCGCCGAAGAGAAAGAGGGGCTCGTAGCTCACATTCGTACCACCGAAGAATCTGCTGAAACTGCCCGCAAACGACTCGAAGCATTCAATCGCGAAGAAGAAGAGAAAAAGCAGCGCGTGTTTGCCTTGCAAGAAACTATGCAAACGTGCCAACACGAGGTGAACCGGGTGACCGAAGAATTGAATCTGACCGACATTCAGCGAGCAAAGTTAGAGACCAGAACCGAAGACGTAGGGCAAGAAGTTCAGACCGAACTTGGTGTTACGCTTAGTGTCCTTTCAGAACGCTTGGCTGAGCCGCTCGACGAAGCAGTGTTTCAAAAATTGCCGGAACGCATCACGCAGCTCAAATATACACTCAGCCTTATTGGTGGTATTGATACCGAGGTGGTTAAAGAATACGAATCGACCAAAGAACGCCACGATTTCCTGGATAACCAGCTGAAGGATTTAGAAAAAGCCGCAACTGATTTGCGAGCGCTCATTGCCGAGCTTGATGAAGACATGAAGAAAAAGCGATCATCGGCTTTCCGCAAGATTCGCAAAGAGTTTAACCGCTATTTCCAGATTTTGTTTGAAGGCGGTGAAGCTGATTTAGAAGAAATCTACGGCGAACCCCCGGCCGAAGAGGGGATAGAGGGTCAGGCAGAGGTGGTCGAGGAGAGTGCGGCAAAAAAATCAAAAGACAAACTCCTCACCGGTATCGAAGTGATTGCTAATCCACCAGGAAAGAAAATCAAGTACCTCAATTCGCTCTCTGGCGGTGAACGTACCCTCACTTCGATTGCTCTCATCTGCGCCATCCTCCACGATAACCCGTCACCGTTTGTCATCCTCGACGAAGTCGAAGCCGCGCTTGATGAAGCCAATACCCAGCGATTTGTGCGTATTATGACTGAACTTTCGGAGCGATCGCAGTTTATTGTCATCACGCATAACCGCGTAACCATGCACAGTGCTCAGGCTTTGTATGGCGTAATAATGAATGGAGACGGTATATCGCAACTGCTCAGTGTTAAGCTCGAAGATGTTGCCCGCTACGAAGAGCCGGCTGCTGTTGACAAAAAGCCGCAGATTACGTAGGATACGCTTGCTCTCAATTACTGTCGTTTTTTAGATTTTAGATATTTAGGTACTAGACCTTAGAAATTGCTATGTTAACTCTTCGTCTTCAGCGCATTGGTAAAAATAAATTTGCCACCTATCGTTTGATCGTTTCCGAAAAAGCTCGTGACACACAGGGAGTCTATCTCGAACAGCTCGGCACGTTCAATCCACACGACAAAGTTCAGCAATTCAAACCAATCGCTGACCGCGTAACGTACTGGATTAGTAAAGGCGCTCAAGCTTCTGGCACGGTACACAATCTTCTCGTTAAAGAAGGTTTGCTCAAAGATAAAAAAGTAAAATCAGTTTTCCTTTCCAAAAAACGTAAAGTAAAAGTTGCTGAGAAAAAGAAAGTTGTGTAACAATATCTGATAAAGATAAACATCCTTCCTTGAAGGGTGTTTATATTTTACTGAGTACCTGCTATAATAAAAGAAATGAAAGTTTTAACTTAGCTTAAGTGTTATTTATGAAACTCTGTTTGAAGCAAAAAAAACTCTGGCGAGTATCCTTTGGAGGGGTGCTTGTTACAGCGCTCTCCTTACTTGGTATGTCTGCTCATGCTGCTACGGTCACGTGGACAGGTGGTGCTGGGAATAATCAGTGGTCTAGCTCGACTAACTGGAGCACACTTACCGTTCCAACAGTTAATGACGATGTTGTTATAAGTGGTGCTACTGTATCTACCACTATTAGTGAAAATGTTTTTTTTAAAACATTTTTACTTCAGGGTGGAGCAACATTTGACGCTAGTTCGGCGTATATCAAAGGTGATTCCATAACCGTCACTTCAACAGCTGTTTTTCATTCTGGTTTGGGGAATTATTTGAAAGATACTTTTTCAGTTGGTGGTGGAGGATTTGTCCGTGGAAACACGTTCCTCGGTTCTTTGGGTGGTATTTATATAGAAGCCAATCATATAGTAGTCGATAGTGATGGTACTATAAGTACTGCTCAAAAGGGTTATCCTGGCGGTTCTAATGGGGCTAATGGTCAAGGCAATGCTAGTTCTGGTGGGCAAGGAAGTGCTATGGGTGGTGGCGGTGGCGGTGGTTGTGTTTCTGTAGGATATGGAGAAAGTTCTACTACTCAAACTACTAACATATATAGTAATAGAGAATGGT
>JBPOHP010000097.1:0-9229 GCA_052035445.1 Candidatus Magasanikiibacteriota bacterium | reverse complement strand
CCCACGGTTTGTGTGCCACCCTGATTGAAGTCAATGCGATACCCAGCTGTATATAACATAACAAGGGGGGTTATAAAGAAAAAAAGGGCTATAAACAGCACAAGAATCATAATCCTATGTTGTCGTGTTAAGGTGCTGCCCGGGTATTCCATAAGAAATGTGGTCATGATAGTATGATAACGATAGTATAGATGAAGTTTTGGCTGAACGCTAGAGTGATTACGTATACGATATTTTACAAAAAGCTATGTCTTATTTGATTATTCAGGGTGGTAAAAATTTGTCTGGGACCATCACAAATCAATCTGCTAAAAATTCAGCAGTGGCCATACTCTGTGCAACGGTTATGATTAAAGGGCGTACGGTTCTAACTGATGTTCCTCATATCGAAGAAGTGGAACGTATTATCGAGTTGATTGCTAGTATAGGGGTGTGCGTAACGCGATCGCGTCCAGGGACTGTAGAGATAGATGCGAGTAAGCCTTTGACCATGAGTACTATAGATCGGGCAGCTTGTGAACGGACACGATCATCTCTGATGCTACTCGGCGCCCTGGCCGCCCGCGAAAAAAAATATCGCCTGTATCGTACAGGCGGTTGTAAACTCGGAGAGCGAACTGTTCGTCCACATCTTTATGCGTTAGAACGCTTTGGTGTTCATGCGGTTTCAAAAGAAAATTACTACGAAGTGGTTAATGAGCCGCTTTCAGCACAGCATATCGTCATGTATGAATCAGGTGATACGCCAACCGAGAACGCTATTATGGCCGCAGTACTTGCGCCAGGTGTAAGTACGATCAAAATGGCATCGGCAAATTACATGGTACAGGACCTTTGTTATTTTTTAGTAAAAGCTGGCGCTAAAATTAAGGGAATCGGTACCACAACCCTTACGATAACTGGTGTTAAAGGTCTTAAACCGGTACGCGAGTATCCGCTCATTCCGGATCCAATTGTTGCGATGAGTTATATTGCGATTGCAATCACTACGAAATCTCGATTAACTATTGCCAATTGTCCGCTTGATTTTCTTGAATTAGAATTGTTGAAGTTGCACGTGATGGGTCAGCAATATCATCTCACCAATGAGCGTCGATCAAAAAACGGAAAATTTACTATTGTTGACATCGAAATAATTCCGAGTAAACTGAGGGCATTGCCTGATAAATTGGAATGTCGACCTTTCCCTGGCCTCAATATCGATAATCTCCCATTATTTGTTCCTATTCTATCACAAGCCAAAGGTAGAACACTGGTGCATGATTGGGTGTATGAGCAACGATCCGTGTATTTTGCCGATTTAAAAAAATTGGGTGCTCATATCGATACCATCGATATCCATCGTGTTTGGGTAGAAGGTCCGACAGTATTTCACCCTGCTGAGCTTGAGGCGCCGCCGGCCTTACGCCCTGCGGTTGATATGTTTATCTGCATGTTAGCTGCTAAAGGAACCTCGATTTTGCGAAATACGTACCAGATTGATCGAGGATACGAACGGTTGTACGAAACCCTTAACGAGGTCGGTGCTGACATCAAAGTGTGTGAATCGTAGAATATAGTTTTTTTAACCAAGAAATGATTGGTTTTACTCAATTAGGTTAATTCTTGTATGGATGTACTCTCTACACCCTCAACTCTCCCGAGTAAAAACAGAGCAGAACGTTATTTACGGACATATTTAGTAAGTTTTGGTTTTGTTGCCATGTTCGGATTAGGAGTTTTTTTTGGCCGCTCTTTTTTTTCTCACGACCAAGCGGCTGCACAAAACGGTGGATTTAATTCAGGTAGGTTTTCTGTTTCAAGTACGCCACAGGAAAATATAGACTTTCAGCAATTTTGGACAGTATGGAGTAGGTTGAAAGATCGTTATGTTAAAGAAGGAGTAAAAGATCAAGAACTGTTATATGGCTCCATCCAGGGCTTGGTAGCTTCTTTAAACGATCCGCATTCACTGTTTTTCCCTCCCAAAGAAGCTGCGGATTTTACTAAAGACATCTCGGGAGAATTTGAAGGTATTGGAGCGGAAATTGGCCTTAAGAATAACCAACTCGTTGTTATTTCTCCGCTCGCTGATTCACCTGCAGAACGAGCTGGCTTACGGGCTGGAGATAAGATCTTGATGATTGATAAAGAGAATACCTTTGGCATGGATACCTACACCGCGGTTACAAAGATTCGGGGGGCATCAGGAACACCAGTCACTCTGACACTCGGGCGTGAAAAAGTAGTAAAGCCTCTTGTGATTACCATAGTTCGTACAAAAATTATCGCACCCTCATTTTCTTACATCCTCAAACCGGGGAATATTGCCTATTTCCGCATAAGTCAATTTAATCAGGATACGGTCCCATTACTTGATAGTGCGATTGAGAAATTACCAAAAAAACTCAAAGGTATTGTGGTTGATGTGCGTAATGATCCTGGCGGGTATTTACAAACTGCCGTACAAGTGGCGAGTAAATGGGTGCCAAATGGCGATATGATTGTTGAAGAAAAGGGTAGAACCGGGATTATCGGTTCATCTATTTCGCTTGGTCCACAGCCGTTTGCTGGTATTAAAACTGTAGTAATTATAAACAAAGGTTCAGCGTCAGCCTCTGAAATTTTAGCCGGAGCTTTGCAAGATTACGGTTTGGCCACGATTGTTGGAGAAACTTCGTACGGTAAAGGTTCTGTCCAGGATCTAGAGAGTTTTGCTGATGGTTCGGCGCTTAAATTAACCATTGCGGAATGGTATACGCCATTTGGTAGAAATATTAATAAAGAGGGTATCAAACCCGATATTGAAATAAAAGTAGACCCTGACAAAGAAAAAATCGGACAAGACACCGTTCTTGCAAAAGCCTTGTTGCTTATTACTAGTCCATCAAGTTCTAAAAAATAGAGTAATAAAAAATTGGCTCGCGGCCAATTTTTTATTACAAAAAAATCGTAGGCTAGACGCTTGGTCTGGGTGCGAAGGTGTTCTGTGATTGAATTTCTTTGAGCGAAGAATGTGGGCGAGATGCTAACGCTCGCTTTTTACCGGCGGGGCTGTATCTTTGTCTGCCCCTTTCGGTGGTGTGCCCGAATCTTTTGGTTTTGGTTGGGGTTGACCCTGGCCGATGCCCTTGTCTCCTTTCGTCGATGTGTCGCCAGCATACGACGCGCTCGACGTCAGTAGCAGTAGAGCAGAACACAGCAGAAAATTGGAAATGCGAACCACAGTAGAGTTGCGAGGTGTCATCATGGAAAAGCTCCTGCCTCACCACAATAGAGAGGTTATTTCTACCATAAACAAAATCATATGGTTCTGCAAGAATACCTGTTAATAGAATTAAAAAACCATCCGACCAACGGTTCTCATTGGTAAAGGATGGTTATGTAATTCTCTAGAAGAGTTCGGTAATATGTGTGATTACCCGACCACGACCCTCAGGCAAACTGTTCACAAAATTGATTTCGTATTGGGGGGTGAGTTGGTTGCGAACCAGTGCCACGTGAGCGCCCAGCAGTGCAAAGGGCATGAAGTCTAGTTCAGCGATATCGCCCACAATACGTACCCGATCCCAGGGCAGTTTGTAGTAGCAGCGTAGATTATTCACGATGCCGAAATATACAGGGCGGTTAGGATAGACCGGCCGGCCAAGACCAGGAATACTGGTTACTGGCGGAACACCCTCAAGGGGCTCGTCACCAATTACCATTTTTTTGGCGTCGCCGTAAATGCGTTCCACGAGCCAGCCAATACCCGGATGTGTCAGTGAAAAATCGCGCATCGTCGCTTTGACTTTCGGTGTCGGAGAATTCGTTGTGACAAACGTCCAGCTCTCTGGGCCGAGTTGTTCGAATGCTTTACGAGCATCGTCTTTGAGTTCGAGCCGGTAATGCTGACTGTACGACTCTCGAAAACCTGCTTGGACGATTTCTGGCCATTCCGCCATCAATTCCGGGCTAAGCGAAAGCGTCTCCGCGAGCTTTATTCCGGTAGCGGTCATCAGGATAAGGCAGTCAGATACCCCACAAGCCAGGCGATTATCGCCGGGTGCGGCTAAACCATAGAATGTATCAGTACTGCCGAGGATCATTCGTTCTGTCTTAACGTAGTCGTTAACTACATCAAGCGAGTTACGCAGTCTACTCATTTCTATTAAATGCCCAATAAAAGCCCGCACAAGTGCATGATGGCTTTCAGCTGAAGATTCGGCGGAAGTATTGTCCCAATCAAAAAAATTGAGCGTTCCTGTTTGGAAGAATGGTTTTGATGCAGCCATGGGTATACCCTCGCGTTGTGAGTTGTTTTGAGCTAACGTTTCTGTACCAAATTACAGCTCTTCAGTCAATACGTATTGTGTTGTCAACCCCCGCAGAGAATGCTAGATTGATACTATATGGCCGATACCCAGCTCATCAAAGATCGTATTGATATCGTACAACTCATTCAAGAGTATCTTCCCCTCAAAAAAGCCGGCGTGCATTGGAAGGCAAATTGTCCATTCCACAACGAAAAAAGCCCTTCGTTTATGGTGCATCCCGAAAAGCAGATTTGGCACTGTTTTGGCTGTAGTAAAGGCGGGGATATTTTTTCGTTTGTTCAAGAAATTGAGGGGCTCCAGTTTGGTGAGGCACTCAAATTATTAGCGCAGCGAGCCGGTGTTCAGCTGACCACGAACCCGGTCTACGAAGGTGTGCGCGACCAACGCAGCCGGATTATTGATTGTAATGCCCTTGCCACCGCTTTTTTTCATGAAACATTATTGCAGTCATCCGCAAGCCAAGAAGCCCGCGAGTATCTCGTACGCCGCGCGCTCAAACCAGAGACGATTGCCGAGTGGCAGCTTGGTTTTGTGCCTGATCAGTGGGATCTTTTGACTAAATTTTTACTCAAAAAAGGCTGTGCGATCGATGATCTGATTGCTGCCGGGCTTACCATTAAACGCGATGATGCGGACGCGTCATCTGGTCGGGGATTCTATGATCGTTTTCGCGGCCGAATCATGTTTCCGATTTGGGATGTGCATGGATCGGTGGTTGGGTTTACGGGGCGCGTGCTCATAGAGACCGAGCACTCGGGTGGTAAATACGTCAACACGCCGCAGACGCTGGTGTACGATAAATCCCGTGTGCTCTACGGCCTCAATAAAGCAAAATTAGAGATTAAAACCAAAAATCAGGCCGTGCTCGTAGAAGGCCAAATGGATGTTATTGCCTGCCATCAAGCGGGGATGAAAAACGTTATTGCGGCCTCAGGCACTGCCCTTACGCACGACCAGGTGCGCTTGATTAAGCGCTATACCGATACGGTTGCCATGGCGTTTGATGCCGATGCCGCCGGCGAAAATGCTGGTCGGCGGGGGATTGGCATAGCACTCGAAGAAGGTTTGCGGGTGAGTGTTATTCGGATTCCGGAGGGGTTTGCGAAAGATGCTGATGAGTGTATCAAAAAAGATCCACAGGTCTGGGCCAAGGCCGTGGCCGAGGCCGAAGATATTATGGCCTGGCTCATCCAATTGGCGCGTAAGCGCTACAATGTTGGCGACCCGCGCGAGCGGCAATTAGCCGCAACCATGCTCGCTGAGGAGCTTAATCGCATTCCACATCTGGTAGAGCGAGATTTCTGGGTGCAACGTATTGCTGATGCTGTCCGGGTGGAACCAGCCGTGATTGTGCAAGAAATCGCTCAAATTAAGCGTAAAATAGCTCAGTCAGCCCCCCGGTTTGAGGCCAAAAAACCTCTGGCGACCGCGCCAGCAGCGCCGGCTAAACCACTACTCAGCCCCGAAGAACGCCATTTTGAGCTCTTGCTGCGTACCTGGTGGGGAATACTCCTTACCTATCCAGCACTTTTCTCCGAGGCAGTGGCCAAAGTCGATCCGCAGGTTTTTGCCGGTACTTCGTTTTTTGAACTTTACGATTTTTGGCGAACGACGTATACTACAAAAGAACTAACGTCGCAAGAATTGGCCGAAGAATGGGCACGACGTGGTAAGGGAGAAGACTATGCCGCTTACGCTTTGCAATCGCAGCGTGATTATCCTGATGGCCTTAGCTTGTCCCAAGCCCGATTTGAGCTTAATAACGTGGCTGAACGCCTCGCGCTTGCCTATAAAAAGCAGCAGCGAAGATTAGCCCTGTATGCCATGAAAGAAGCAGAACAACGTGGCGACCCCGCCCTTGTTGCTGAGGCTCTGGCAGCTCTCCAAAAACTTTCATCACCATAAAAAATTCTCCAATCTTCTTTATTTTTTAAATGTTACGGCCATGTCTGCCGCTCGCCCTTCTCCAAAAAAATCCGTTGCTTCTGCTAAAGCTGCCACACCTAAAAAAACTACCGTTAAACCGAGTGCCAAACCAGCTGCCAAGCCACCAGTGGTTGTCAAAAAACCAATCAAAAAAGCGCCGCCGCAAAAAGGTTTGTCTAAATCAGTTTTCAAAAAAAGTCCTGAAAAAATTGTCCAGCCTCCCTCATCGCCAGAACAACCACCAGCAGAACCAACGCTCGAGGCGCTGTGGGAGCTCGTTCGAAAAGGCCGTAACCGTGGTTTTATCACCGATATCGAACTCGGCCAAGTGATGAGTCGTCCTGAATATTACACCGACCTCTACGAAGGTTTTCTTGATGTTTTAGATAAACAGGGGGTAGAACTTGTCGAAAGCACCTCCGGACTTTTGGGCACAAAGACTCAAGACAACGCCACGCTGCGCCAATTTCAAGGTGAGCAGCCAGACATGGATGTTCCGTTTGATCTCAGTCAAATTTCGTCCGATTCAATCCAGATGTACTTGCGCGAAATCGGTAAAATTCCGCTTTTAAATACCGAAGAAGAAGTATCGCTCGCTAAGCGTAAAGAACGCGGCGACAAAGCCGCTGAGCGCAAACTTATTGAGGCCAACTTGCGTCTCGTGGTATCTATCGCCAAAAAATTTGTTGGCAAAACTCTCTCACTCCTCGATTTGATCCAAGAAGGAAATATTGGTTTGTTCCGCGCGGTCAAAAAATTTGATCATCGCAAGGGATATAAATTTTCTACCTACGCTACCTGGTGGATTCGTCAGGCGATTACTCGCGCTTTGGCCGATCAGTCGCGCACGATTCGTATTCCGGTGCATATGGTTGAAACCATCAACCGTTTCCAGCAAGTTCGTCGTCGCTTGCTCCAAGATTTGGGACGTGATCCGACGGTAGAAGAATTAGCTGCCGAAATGGGTGAAGAAGTAGAAAAGATCAATCACATCATGAAGATTTCTCAAGACATGGTTTCGCTCGAAGTGCCGGTTGGTGATGATGACGAAGACACCCAGCTCGGCGACTTTATCCAAGACGTCAAAAATGTTTCGCCTGATCGCGCCGCCGGGCTCCAGCTTTTGCGTGATTACGTGCAAAATGCCATCAAAGATTTGGTACCTCGTGAGCAGAAAATTCTCGAAATGCGTTTTGGTCTTATGGACGGCGTCACCCATACCCTCGAAGAAGTAGGACAAGAATTCGGCGTTACGCGTGAGCGTATTCGTCAGATTGAGGCTAAAGCCTTAGAGCGTATCCAGCAATCGGATTTGATTAAAAAACTACGGGATTACTAAGTTTTTTTCTCACTTAAGGAGATTTGTATGTCTGTCTCACCGCAACATCATTCAGGAGAAACAATCATTGTTACTCGGCCGGACAAAGAAAACCTTTTTGAACGTTTTAAGTACGGAGAAAATTATACTTCAAGAGAGGTGGATATCTATGTTGACAGTATAGTTGAACAATTGCGAAACGCTCGTTCTGATAAAGAAGTTGAAGAGGTTATCGCCACTTCTGTACCAGCTGACAATCTCGAAATGCCACCACAAGATAAAAAGGATGCTGTATTACAAACAGTGATTCCAGATTTTACTGACAAAGATTTTGATAATCTCATGCAAGATGTTGAGATACGTGAAATACAAGAGCGGATCCACATGATGGAAGAGGAAGACACTGGTGAAATATTGGCGGTTTCATACGACGATGATCTGGAGCCACGCACTAAGCGAGAACAGGCGGAAGAAGCACGCAAAGAAGCTCGTGAAGCGTTTTTGCTTTTACGACAGCGAATTATAAATAAACTTGAAGAGCGCATGTTGAATGAGAATTCTTTGGAAGGTTGGCAAAAGAAACACATTTTTTTTCTTGAAAAATTTTTGGGAAATGAGCATAAAGGCCATATCCGTTTGGTAAAAAGTCTTGACGGAAAAAAAGAAGTAGTACGTGAAGATCGAATACTAGCAATTTCAAAAGATGTTACGCCGCTCGCACAGTACTCTGAATCAGAAAAGAAAACATATATTGAAAGTGTCCAAGACTGCGTAAAATTAGAACGCTCGCCCTATCTTACTTCCATTACCAATTTCGATCCGCAGCATGGAAGAATGACGGTTGAGTATAAAAAATTCAAATCACTCACCGAAATTATTTCTGAGGATCAAAAAAAAGAGAAGAAAGACAGAAAGCCGGTATCAAAGTATGTTTCGTTTATCCGAGATGCTTTGCGCGGGGCAGAACATATAAAAAAAGCTGGTGTAGGGGTGCAAGATATTGCCCTCCACAACATAAGTATTTTTGAAGGTGACGAAGGTATGCCAGAGCATGGGGGGTTGGCAGATTTAGAAGGCGTATACCGTTTAAATACGGAGCTATCTACTCGGTTAGGAGCGACTTCAGATATTAAAACTGATGCGTCTGTTGATCAGACCGCTGCAACAGGGCAGTCTGCTCCTGAATCACCATACCACCCGCCAGAATTAACTAAAACTAAGTCATTTCCCGGAACTAAATTATTTACCGAATACGAAATGGTATTCCAGTTTGGCACTTCTCTGCGCATTATGAATGAATGCTTGGGAATTGCTGCGTCGATGAGTAATAAAAAACTTCGTAAAGCATGGCTTGATGTTGAGCGTCAGATGACAGCTTTTGATGAACATGCCGAAAACTACAAAGATTCCATTCGTAATCGCATTTCGTTAGAGGCAGCAGAACAAAAGTTAACTGAATTAGTAGCGTTACTTGAGTCAGAGTCGATGTAGCCTCGTATGAAAATCATCTTCTCAGGAGGTGGCACGCTTGGTCCGGTTACACCCCTCTTGCATATCTACAAAGTGTACCAAGAAAAATACCCAGATACTGAGTTTGCCTGGGTGGGCACCAAAAACGGTCCTGAGCGCGCAGTCATCGAAAAAACCGGCATGCCATTTTTTATGATTGGTGCTGGCAAATGGCGGCGCT
>JBPOHP010000219.1:0-3504 GCA_052035445.1 Candidatus Magasanikiibacteriota bacterium | reverse complement strand
GTTTAGCAAGTTTATTTTTGGTGGTAGTACGTCGCTGTGACCATTTTACCAAACTCTCAAAGTTTAATTTGTAGCGCCCTCCCACGACCACGTAGGTTATCTCTTGAGCACTAATTGCCCGCCGTATGGTTTGAGCATTAACACCGAAAAGTCGCGCGGCTTCAGAAATAGAGACACGGATAATCTCTTTTGGATTTTCCGGGGCGGGTGTAACCATAGTGCAATTCGTATATGTATACAATAGTATATACAAATATACTCGATTTTATGGGATTTGTCAAGCAATGGTGGGGTTAAATTATTTGACTTTTAGTCTATTTTTGCTAAGATAATGGCTATACTTTTTGAATACAGTACGTGTTCAAATAGGTGAGGTGTAACATTTTTGTTTTTCTAGCGTCTTCTATAATGAACCGCCTCTCAGAAAATTTCTATTTGGCAAAAGTCAAGCGGAATAATGATGCCGATGCTTTTGCTAAACTCTATGATACATATGTGCGGCGAGTCTATCGCTTTGTTTATTTTAAAGTAAAAAGCGCCGAAGACGCTGAAGATATTACCGCAGAAGTTTTTCTTAAGACTTGGAACTATTTGTCTGAACGTGGTGCAGAGGTCAAAAGTTTTAGTGGTTTAGTGTATCGGATAGCGCGAACCACTATTATTGACTGGTACCGCAAACAGTCTCGTCGACCTGATACAACGGTTTTCGATTTAGAACAGAATATTAATGATGTTGGAGATAATAACGCTGAGGTAGAGCGTTTAGCATCTCGTCTCGAACATCAAAGAGTTCTTGCAGGGCTTCATAGGCTTAAACACGATTATCAAGAACTTGTTGTGCTTCGCTATATCGAAGATTTCAGTATACAAGAAATAGTTGAGATTACTGGAAAAAAATCATTAACCGTCCGGGTAATGCTACATCGAGCGCTCAAAAAATTAGAATCATTTCTTTCGTAATCATCGTCATAAATTTGTATGTCTCGTGCTCTCAAAGAACAACTTAAACATTTACGCCAAGCGACCATTAATCCTCGTGAGGAATGGGTTGTTTCTACGCGTGTCACGTTGCTTGCTCAAATCAAAAATACGGTCGTACCTCAAAAGCCTTCCGTATTTGCTACCATAAGTAGTTTCTTGTCATTCTTTTTTGCTCCACAAGCGCTACTTCGTCCGGTGGCAGCTTTTTTGGTTATTGCCATAACTATAAGTAGTTGGGTGGCAACTAGTAAGGCTTCTCAGGGGTCTTTACCAGGTGATACTCTCTACCCACTCAAAATTGCTCGCGAGAAAACCCAGTTGGCGTGGATTTCTATGGTTAATGATAAAACAAAAGCAGTTCAACTTCATGTTGAGTTGGCTGGCCGGCGTACCGACGAAGTTAAAAAAATAATAGCTTCGCCTGCAAAAAAAATTCGTGCGGTTGAGGCGGTCAACAGTGTTAAGCAAGAGTTGGTTGCTGCAAATCTAAAACTTGAAGATATTAAGCAACAATCAAACCCGATTCTTTCTCCTGAGGTGGTCACCTCCATTAAGCAGCAAACAGACGATATTAAGAAATCTTTGCAAGAGGTAAAAATAAATTTGCAAACAAGCACAACGACAGAAGATAAAATGCTATCCGAACAAGTAGCTGACGCTAAAAATACTGCCAAAGATACTGATGTTGCAACGGTGCAGGTAGCTATTGCAGATCATCTTAAAACAAACTCCGCTATTTCAAAAGATTATGTGAGTGCCTTAATTGATACAACACTGACCCATGCAGTTGAAGAGGCAGGTGAAAATAAATCTAACAGTAAAGAACTTACTACTATCGTAGACGGTGTAGTTCAAGGATTAATTTCTTCCCCAAGTAGTAGTGTAACAACTTCTTTAAAAGCAACACCGTCTTCGACGGTAAGTACGTCTTCTGCTGAAAAGATAATGACTGCAACCGTAGTTTTACCCCTCGTTTCATCTACCGAACATATTACTAGTGTGGCAGCTAGTTTGAAAGGCGATACTGCGCAAGCGGCTCTTAAGACAGAATTGGCTAACGAAGAATTGGCACAAAAAGTGAATGAGGTTAAGCAGTTGGTATCCGATGGAAATTTTTCGCAAGCAGCAGATAAAATTCAAGAAGTTTCAGAGGCATCTAAAGAAGTAGAAAAAATTACCGATGCCACTATTGCAAAAGTACAGAACGCTACGGCGCTTATACCGATGGTGATCGTAGTTACTTCTACGGCGTCTTCTTCAGTTGGTATTTCTAGTTCTTCAGCGATTTCAAGTTCTAGCGTATTTTCCCATATTGGGGGGGAGAATGGTTCATCAAGCTCGCTTCCGACCGTATTGTTTTATCTAGAGCCGTCTACAAGCACCGCTGTAAGCACATCTCTTCGGATGTTAAGCACGAGTATTGCTAGTAGCAGTGTGTCAAATTCAACGGAAATAGGTTCAACCACTAAAAAACAATAAACACGGTTTCTCCTCCCCCGTAGTACGCAGCATCCATGCTTGGTGCTTATCACGGGAGAGGGGAAAACTACTTAATTCAGTCCGGCTCAAAAGTCGAGTGCCGATCCGGCATGCCGAGACTTTGTGAAGGGTATGAAGACTCTTGTGAGTAGTCTATCCTTACCGGTTGGTTGTAGCTCGTACTCCCACGATGCTCGATCAACCATCTAATTTATATCTATAGTTATGCACAATTCGTTAAAAAGAATCTTTGCAAGCGTTGTGACGCTTTCCATGGTTCTTGCTCTCGCTCCAGTAGCATCGTTTGCAGCGATCGATGTATCCTGCCCAACGCTCAACTCTGGTGACGAAATCAAAGTCATGGGTCGTCCAGCTATCTACCTCGTTGATAACGAAGGTAAAATTCGTGCTATCACCAACGGTGATGTTTATAAGACTTATAAATCAACCTACGGTGGTTACAAATCGATTGGTGGTGCGTGTCTTAACTCGCTCCCTCAGCCGACTCAGTTCCCCTCCATCATGACATATCGTCCTGGTGCAGTGGTCGTTCGCTACAGTGCAGACCCAACTGGTCAGCTCTATGTAGTACAGCCAGGCAATGCTTTGGCTAAAATTTCCCTTGAAAATGCTCGCGCTCTCCATGGTGCAAACGTAAAAATCCGCGACATTTCTCTGATTGATTGGCCACACTACGTTAACCGCCGCGCAGATATCACTTCTCCGATGGTATACCCGGGCATGACAGTCCGCACCCCATCGACTGGTAGCAAAGTTTGGTATGTTGATACCATGATGAAGCTCCATGAAGTTGCTCCGTCTGCTATGGCTACTAACTTCTTCCTTCCAGAATACGTATTCAACGTTTCTGACGCAGCTGTTGCTGGTTTGACAGTTGGTGATATGATCACCACTGCTTGGCCACAGATCGCTGATCGTACAGGTAGTGGTTATGCCGCTAATGGTACTTGGATGGGTTATGGCACAACGCCAACCACTCCAGCTCCAGGTACGGTTTCTGGTCTTCAGCTTAACGTAGCTGTT
>JBPOHP010000072.1:0-5225 GCA_052035445.1 Candidatus Magasanikiibacteriota bacterium | reverse complement strand
TAACGTTTACTTTGTATGGTAGATTCTCTCAAAATAGCGAAAAAAAAGCCGCAATAAAAAACTCTCTCGTTGTAGTATTGCCCGAAATAAACCAAAATTTTGTTGCTCATACAACGTCTTTTACGACTGAACAAACCACAGGAGTAACACAAGGGCTTGCACTAGCAATCAATGGTTCTGGAGCAGAAACTATTCAAGCCAGCCCAGCAGACATCCTTTCTATTACCATGAACGCAAAAAATACATCCCCCACTCTTATTAAAGACGGTGTATTGCGACTCGTATTTCAGACACCGTCTACAAAACGTCAAAGTCTTTTAAACTGGACCAAACTTCACGACGAAGCAGATGGCGACCTGCGCGGAGAACAAGTGAGCGCGTCTATTCGGCAAGCAACCTTAACCTGGACAAAAAAACACATCTCACGCCTTGGACAATTCGCTCCAGGCGAAGAAATTTCGACCTCCTTAAGCATCCCTATCAAAGATGCGAGTTTATTTGATTTATCGACAGTAAAAGAACGAACGATTATTATTACCGGCTCTCTAACTTTTACTGACGCCTCAAATACCGTCCAAACTATCACCCTCCCTCGCCGGCTTGTTACCCTCAGTTCTGACTTGTTTTTTGAACAGCGCCTCAGTACAACAACCAACGAAACAGCCCAAGAGACGTATGCTAGCACCTGGATTTTGTCTCATTCTTTTGGCGGCCTTAAAAATATTAAAGCGAGCGCCGAGGTGTTTCCTAATGTAATCTTTAAAGAAACAGCACCTCCTTCAGCCGGGCTTGCCACATATGACCCAACCACCAAACGTTTAAGCTGGACTATTTCAGACATGCCTGAAAGTGTTGATGTGCTATCATGGTCATTTGCCCTTGACCTTCCGATAAAAAACCCGAGCCAGAATACTTTGATTTCAAAAATTACTATAGAAGCAGAGGATGAACGGGGTAGCACTATACTGCGTGAAATTTCTCCCACTCCTCTTTCGATAGCGCGATAGGTACTGAACAAAAAAAGACCGCTTGTTTGCCAGGTCTTTTTTTAGTTTGAAGATAAAAATTCTTTTACAAGAACACCATACTCAGCGCGATCAATATATTGTTGATGCAACCAGTGTATTGAGCTATATCGTTTAAACCAGGTAAGCTGGCGTTTGGCGTACTGACATGTTGACCGAATAATATGGTTCCGAACGTCAGTGCGAGAACTGCTTCCTAAAAAAAAGGGCTGCCATTCTCGATATCCGATGGATTGTAAGCCTGGAGCGCCCCACCCATAACGTTGAACGAGATCAAAAACCTCTTTCTCAAGTCCTAATAATAACTGCTTATCAACACGCTGCTCTATCCTTACCACCAGTTCAGTTTTTTCAATTTTCGGTGCAATTTCCAAACTTGTAAACATACATGGCTTTAAACGCTGGGGTTGCCTTGGGGCACCGGTAGAAAGAACAATTTCTAACGCCCGCGCAACTCTTCGTGGATTGCGTCGGTCAATCGTCTGAGCGGTATAAGGATCTTTTTGTTCGAGCTCAGACAACTGATCGGCAAGAGACAATTGCCTTATCTTTTCTCGCAACGCATAATCAATAGCGCCTGTTTCAAGGGCAGTAGGTCGCACAACGCTATCAATATACTGACCAGTTCCACCAACCAAAATAGGCAATTTTCCTCGCTCAAGACATCCGCGTATACAAGTTTCTGCCATACTGCGATATTGCTCAACACTACACGATTCTGATAGATAAAGACGATCGATTAGATGATGCACCACACCATCTGAACTATACGTGCAACCGCATGAATATCTCTCCTTACCGTCACCAGTAAACATTGGTTTGGCTGTACCTATAGTCATTTCACGATATATAGTGCGCGAGTCGGCCGACACCACTTCTCCATTAAAATTTTTAGCCACAGCTAAGCCTAACGCACTCTTTCCAGAGCCGGTCTGCCCCACAATAACAATAATTTTTGGCAACACTTGCACCATATAATACACACATGGCATAGTACAGTACGACTACAGTACCATAACTACCATAAAAACCTCAAAATCGGAGAAGGTCGATGGGATACCGACAGGATAACATTACACCACAGAAAACCCCTAGTAACTCCCACACCTCACTCTTGCACATAGCCTCAACATTGGCTATTTTAGTCTTCTTTCTTTGGGTTATTGAAGAGCAAGTCCTCAGGGCTTTGGCCACACTCCTTCTAACGTGTACAATTTTTTGTGAAGGAATCGCTTGGGGTTCACAGGTCGTAGTCAAAAAAATACCAGCTTCCTCCATACAAAATACCTCGCTCTCTACCGCATACTACCTCCTCTGTATGGTGAGCATGCCGATTGGTGCCTGCACTATGCTTTCACTTAAACCAATCACGGTAATCATGCTCCTTATCCATAGCGCGATCGCCGCAACAATTGGCGGTCTTGGCTACTGGTACGCCTGGTGGTACCACCAACTTGACACAACCACATCCGAAACTTCGAGCAGTTTCCATACTACAGCACTAGTTCCTGAAGATGAGGTTTAAAAAAGCACCTGAGATTACTCAGGCGCAGGCGACAGCGTCGCCTGTTTTTTTTGTTCAGTACGAATTGTGCTGTGGTATCCGGTCCAGCCATACGAAAGATCAGCGGCCGGCATTTTGGTAATCGTAGCTGTTTCTACGGGCGACAGTGGTACTGAGGCAAGCACGCCGCGAAGTGCACAACCAAACACTACTGCTCGCACCGGGACAACCACCTCATGGGCCCAGGCCACACCGTCACCGGGTGCACAGCGCCAGCTAATACGCCGACCCGCATCTTCAGACAGGTAGCGCTCTTTGAGGCTCTCGGCACACAGCAGCTTTCCATAAAGAATTCCGAGTAGACCCACGGCAAGGGCTATGATTCTCGCTCCACGCATATGAACCTCCTTTCATCTGCCTCGATAGTACACCCATGTGACTCAAAAAAGAATGCCGCCCCGGACAGTGGGGCGGCGGCACGAGACGAACCAGGTTAGGTTAGATCAACGTGAAGAAACAGATATCGGGTGATTACTGGCCGTAGGGAACGACTTCTTGGAACGCCCCCTTAAAGATCATGTAGTACCCAGATCCATTATCACCCTCCGGATCGTTGAAGGACTGAAGCATCATTCCACCCGTGATCGTGGCGATCTTATCACCACCGCAGAGGACAACGGCGCCGGTGTTGTCCTTTTTGGAAGTCAGTTTCTGGTTTTTTGGACAGCCAACGATCATGATCCGATACATTTCCTCGTTGGCGTTTGGCACAGGCAGCTTATAAAAGGAAATTCCCTTATGAACCTTGATCGCCTTCAGCTCTTTGGCACGAGCGTTCACACCGAGACCGAGCAACAGGGCACCAGAAACCAGCAGGGCTTGAAACGTCATACGCATAGTCGTTCTCCTTTTAGGATTTCCTCGGGTTCTGTTTAAAATCATCCCGATTAATAAACCGCCGTATCAGCGTTTTATCATTCGGGACGACCTCTCAATGAACTAGAGTAAGGCTAACGTCTTTATAGGATATTGTCAAGATTAACTCGGGATAACATCATAATATTAGCCAATTTAACACACTAAAACCGCCAGAAATGGCGGCTTTAGTGTTTTTAGCTTACCTTATTCTCTACTTGCAAACTCCCTCCGTAACATTCTGGGCGTGGTATTTCTCAGCTTCACAGCGATTGCTGAAAGTTTGTCGGAGTGGTGGGCACGGAGCGCGGATACAGTACACCACTTCTTCGCCGCAGACGGGTTTATATTCTTTGGTACAACCCCGCCTTAAAAAATAGCGAACTATAAACAAAAAACCGCCTTGCGGGCGGCTTCTTGTTCTTAGTTATCTGAGCATGAGACGACGCTCTTCATTGGTTGTGCGGATGTGAGCAATAAATGCTTCTTTGGTCATAGCCACTTGCTCTTCGCTACCACGGATTTTGATACTCCACGGCTCGCCATTCAATTCTTTGTCACCCAGTACGACGATGTACGGAGTTTTTTGTTCGGCAGCGCGGCGGACTTTTTTGCCAATGGTTTCGCTCGCCGAGTCGACCGTTACCCGAAGACCCTGCGATCGTAACTCCAGCGCTAACTTTTGTGCACCGTCAATGTGTTTGTCAGCTACCGGTAAGAGTGCAACTTGCACCGGTGCGAGCCATAGCGGAAACGCGCCCGCAAAATGCTCAATGAGCACACTCATAAACCGCTCGATCGAACCCATGATCGCGCAATGCACCATCACAATCCCCTCTTTTTCACCCTGTTCATTCGTACAGAGCAAATTAAAATTTTTGGGCTGCACAAAATCTAATTGAATCGTGGCGACTTGGTGCGGCCGGCCAATCGAATCTTTCGCCATAAAATCAATTTTTGGCCCATAGAACGCCGCTTCACCCGGCCCATCAATCCACTCCATTCCCTTTTCCGTCAAAATTTGGCGGAGTGCGTCTTCGGCGGTATCCCAATCCTCAGTCTTACCCAGATATTTTTCTGGCTTCGCTGGATCGCGCCGCGAAAGTCGCGGTTTGAGTTTAAACCCAAATGTTTCATAGAAACGCTGGATAATGTTCCAGACATTTTCAGCCTCTTGCCGAAATTGCGAAACCCGACAAAACACGTGCGCATCATCTTGAGTGATGGAAAGTACGCGCGACAATCCCGATAATTCACCTGATTGCTCATCGCGGTAGACCATTGTTGTTTCAGCATAGCGAACCGGGAGGTCACGGTACGAACGCGGTTCACTATCATAAATCTGCGCATGGTGCGGGCAGTTCATGGGTTTCATGGCAAATAAATGATCTTCACGCGTGGTGATCTTAAACAAATCATCGGCATACTTCGCCCAATGCCCCGAGGTCTCATACAACTCCTTTTTGGTAATATGCGGAATCGTCACCCGCTCGTATCCATACGGTGTGCGCAACTCTCCTACAAACGTATTGAGTAGTTCGCGGATAATCGTACCCTTGGGCGTCCAGAGCGGCAAACCTGGGCCAACCAGTTCGGAAAAAATAAAGAGTCCAAGTTCTTTTCCCAATTTACGGTGATCGCGTTTTTTTGCTTCTTCTTGCTGAGTAACATACGCTTGCAACTCATCTTTGGTAGGGAAACAGGTGCCATACACGCGCGTCAACATGGTGTTGTTAGAATCCCCGCGCCAATAGGCTCCTGCCAGAGACATTAATTTAAAA
>JBPOHP010000124.1:0-7151 GCA_052035445.1 Candidatus Magasanikiibacteriota bacterium | reverse complement strand
ATCTTGAACATGTTAACGAACGTATTACCACAGAGGTGGCTGAACTTGAGGCGCTGTCCACAGTAATTGCACCTTTTTTAACCACATACACTTCGTCTGCGGTTGTCAACAAACTCAAAGAAAGTATCATGCGTTTAACATTCGAGCAGTCGATCGCTCAAGAATCTCTCAAGGAAGTAGAGCGCAAAGGGACTCCTCGTGATGAAGATGTGATGAAAAAAAGTTTAGCTCGAACGCAAGAGTTGTTTGATGGTCCGCTTGGTTTTAACAATTTACAAACTACACTTGCAGCAAATATTCATGGTGGGTTTTTGCTTGGTGACCCACCACAAGTATATGGTTTCAAAAATCACAAGAATCGACCAGAGCGATTGGCGAAAGCCGAGGCGCTCGGGTTGGCTAATAGTGAGATGATGACCGTGGCGTTGACATCGGTATGGCTCAAAAAAACAGGTATAGCACTTAATTCTGATGTGTATAGCACCTATTTTTCGGCACAAACCCGTGTGTTAGGAGAAATAGGTAAGTTGACCACTGACGCAGTAGTAGGCGTGGGGCAATCCGTTCTGCGTAAAGTTTTGCGTGAAAAAGGGGGTGATAATGGTGAAATTGTTGCGCGTGGTCTTGAGGCAACGAAAATTCCGGCTATATCGTTAGGTCTTGGCGAGTATGCCCGCACAAAAGCCGGGCATATCCGAGAGATCAGTAAGAAAAGTGGCGAGCAGATGAAAATTTTGGTGGAGGCGCTTGTAGTAGGTTCGGCAACGTCAGTTGCGGGTGAGGTTCCTGATTTTTCTGAACGACATTTAAAAGAATTAAGTGCTCACGCGGAAAAAACGCTTAATCGTGCGCAAGACATGTCTGCTATAGAATTGCCATCTGTTGTAGTTTCAAACGCAGATCATGAGGAACCTTATTATGAAAGCATTGCTGTTGAAGATCCAGATCTTGAAGAATTATTAGCGCAGAAATTTGCTAAAGCACAAAAGAGTGTTGGTGAGCTTTTGACACCAGATACAATTGCTCATGTCTTGAAGGATGTTCCTGAAAATGCTCGTAACATTATTGAGCAGTATTTTTCAGGTTCTAATCATGAAAACCTAACAAAAGAGCAAATACTCAAAGTCATCGATACCATTTCCGATCCTCGTGTTGCACACACGCTTAAAGAGTGGGCTGAATCTACAGCATCTTCGACACATAAAGAAGAACATCGAGAAAAATTCTTATCTCACTCAGCCGAAGAAGTACTGTGGGCGCTCGGTAGTCAAATTCCTTGTGTCGAGCCGCTTGCAGAAACAGTGAAGGCGGGTGTCAAAAAAGTTTTTGGCATAAAAGGTGGGGCAGACCGCACTTCAGAGCGTAAACTTATGGCCGCCATGGGAACGGTCTTAGCTTCCGAGATGGCAATTTCTTCGCTTGCTGACAATATCGCAGCCTATCTTTTTGGGGAGAAAGTTTTGACCGACATGGTTAAAGATGTGTATGGTGTAGACATACTCGAAAAATATCCGTCATTAGGCGACGCGATTTATACCGCTACGATTAAATTGGCAGAACAGGCTGGTTCGCTCACTAAGTTCGGTAACGGTCCGAATTTTTCTCAGGAACGGGTAGTTGCAAAGCTGGATGAACGCGGTAAGCTTGCTATTATGCGTGAGACCTTGCCGTTTGAATGGTACAAAAACCAATACGCCAATATCGCAAACGGTGCGCTATTTACCCTTTCACTTCGTATGGTGCAAAAAGAGTTGGCCAAAGTCGGGAGAGCGCTGTCGCACTAAGAGTATGGGTATATCATCTGGATATGGATAGAAAAGTGCGCTCGAGCGTCCTCTGGCGTACTTTTTGAAGTATGTTATACTCATAAATGCCTTGGGCGTCGTTGGAGCGAAAAGTGTAGCAGGCTTTATGGTATGCAACACTTCGATCACAGAAACGACGTCAATTAAAACCGGCTTTTTAGTTAGGTTTTTTTAATACCCTAGTATGCATGTACTAACTGTAGAAGATGTGGCACATCGTCTTGCAACTGACTGTGTCAATGGTTTAAAAACTTCAGATGTAGTTGCGCGACGTGAAGAGTATGGTGCGAATATTTTACCAGAAGTTAAAAAAAAACATCTGGCAGTACGTTTTTTTGCTTATTTTAAAGACCTTCTCTCAGTGATCCTCATGACGGCAGCGGTGCTTTCATTGGCAATTGGCGAGTATAAAGACGGGGTCGTAATTGTCTGCATAGTCTTCGCTAATGCTGTTCTGGGGCTTGTGCAAGAATCTAAGGCAGATAATGCTCTTGCTGCATTAAAAAAATTATCGGTGACACAAGCTCGAGTTATACGCGATGGTGTGCTTTCTTTGGTTGATGCATCTGATCTGGTGCCGGGCGACCTGATCGTGTTGGAAAATGGAGATAAAATTCCGGCGGACGCACGACTTGTTGAAGCGGTCCATCTAAAAGTATCAGAATCATCATTTACGGGTGAGTCACGACCTGTCGATAAAAATACCGCTCAGATTACTTTGGAACAGCTTACAATTGGAGAACGTGCAAACATGGTGTATAAAGACACAATTATTGTTTTTGGAAGAGGAAAAGCGATTGTGACCGCAATAGGGGTGCATACAGAAATTGGAAAAATTTATCAGTTGCTACAGAAACATGAGAAAAAAACTACGGCACTTAGTCTAGAATTGGAACGTGTTGGAAAAGGACTGACGATTTTTGCGGCTGTTGCAGCAGGTGTAATTTTTGTGTCCACTGTGCTGTCTGATAGTGCAGGGTTGCGACAGGCGTTTCTTACAGCTATTTCAATGGCAGTAGCGGTTGTTCCCGAAGGAATACCAGCGGTAGTAACAACTGTTTTGGCTTTTTCGGTGGTACGTTTGGCTCGTGCACAAGCTATTATTCGTAAGTTAAGTGCGGTAGAAACACTTGGTTCAGCTACTTATATTTTAACCGATAAAACCGGGACATTGACCAAAAATGAAATGATGGTGACTGATATTTTTGATACTGAACGGCATTTTAAAGTTAATGACGATAGTTTTGTAGAAGGTGAAAAAAATTTCGATCCTTTATTGGATAATAAAATACGATGGTTGCTTTATTGCGCGGTATTGTGCAATGATGCAAAAATTGCGCAAGACTCATCTGTTATTGGTGATCCAACCGAGACGAGCTTGCTGGTTCTTGCTCGCAAAGCAGGAATGGATGTTGAAAAAATACGAGCGGAATATCGTCGTGTATTTGAATTGCCGTTTTCATCTGAAACTAAAAGGATGATTGTAGTGGTAGAAGGCGAGAATGGAAAAAAATACGCCTTTGCAAAAGGAGCTCCAGAAGCCATAGAACCATTGCTTCGTGAGAAACATGTTTCTCTGTCTATCAATGCGGCTCAACTATCACAGTCTGGTGTACGTAATTTGGCTTATTCGTACAAAGAAATAACGCGTGACAACAGTGTCGATGATCTAGAAAAAAATATTTTATACGACCATGATTATTTGGGAATTATTGGTAAGAAAGATCCGTTACGCCCCGATGTAAAAGAGGCGGTGGCACAAGCTCGCGAGGCTGGTGTGCGTACACTTATGATTACTGGTGATCATCGCTTGATTGCCTACAATATCGGAAGTGAGATAGGTATTGTTGAGCACGCGCATCATGTTATGGATGGTGCAGAGCTTGCCGCGATTCCACAAGAACAATATCGAGAGCTGGTTAAAAACGTCCGTGCTTTCGCTCGGGTCTCCCCGGAACAAAAACTTCTTATCACACGGGCTGTTATGGAAAATGGGGAAACTGTTATTGTGACGGGAGATGGAGTAAATGATGCGCCCGCAATTAAAACAGCTGATATTGGCGTGGCAATGGGTATTGCGGGAACTGATGTTGCAAAGGAAGCGGCGGATATGGTCTTACAAAATGATAACTATTCAACGATTGTTGAAGCAGTTCGACAAGGGAGAAGTATCTTTAACAATTTTGTTAAATTTTTGCGCTATCAAATTTCCTGCAATGTATCCGGGGTGCTAATTATGTTTCCAATTATAGCCCTTAATTTGCCGGCCCCTCTCCTTCCTGTTCATATTTTACTACTTAATCTGGTCTCGGAAACAGGTCCTTCAATCGCGCTTGGGCTTGAGAAACCTGAAAAAACCGTGATGACTGTAAAACCTCGACTTAAAAACGAGCGACTACTGACCCGATCGCGCTGGTATCGTATCCTTGCAGAGGCTTTTCTACTCGCAGGTGCTGGTATAGCAATATTTTTTGTGACTCAGCGTGTGGATGCTGTTCATGCTCCAACGGCGGTGTTGGTTACGGCATTTTTATCACGGCTATGGCATGCATTTAGTTCTCGATCAGAAAATCTTTCTGCATTCTCATCGAATCTTACACGTAATTACGGCCTCTATTATACGGTCATCGGTACCCTCGGTTTTCTTCTTCTTTCCGTGTATACCAGCATCGGCAACACCTTGTTTAAAACCATACCACTTGATCGTGCGCTCCTCGTGTGGTGTTTATTTTTTTCGTTGATACCGTTCATTTTGATCGAAAGTTACAAAGCGTTTGTCAGAAAAGAAAAAGGAACGAGCGGTTAAGCTGTTCCTTGAAAAGAGCGGGGTATTAAGCCTACGGGTGCCCGTGGCGTGCGTTATGGCGCCGCACAAGCCCCTTGCTTAGCGAGATCCGCCACACCTTGTTAGCGTGGTAGAGCACGATCGCAAAGAGCAGGTTGTAGCCTACGAACGACAGGAGCGCGCTGCCACTCGCCGCGATAAGGCTCACCGCGAAGACTGGGGGTAGCATATAGCCGACCGCGATCCCGATGTAAGCCCCGAAGGAAGGCATGGTTCTTCCCAGAACGCCGCCAGCACGCTCGTCTGCCAGAGCCTTGAGTAGCAGGTTGATGGCGTTCCCCAGGTAGGAGAAGATTCCTCCATCGCAGGCGCCGATGGTAATCGCTGCGAGCAAGATCGCCGGCACGCCAGCGACCAGGTTCTCGCCTCCGAGCATCTTGGCAACTTCGAATCCGCAGACGTAGGCCGGAGCCGAGTCGAGGAAGGCGCTGAGTGCGGCGACGATCCAATGGAAACCCTGCGGGCCGAGCGCCATACTCGTGGCGTTGGTCTTGAGCAAGTGCACGGCGGGGGGGAGTGTGAGGAAGATGCCGAAGAATAGGGCGCCGACCTCCAGAATGGGGCCGAATGAGAACTTGTTCGCCTGGTAGATCTTCTTGCTGGCCGTCACAAGCGATATGAGTGCGATGAGGGCGAGCCCCGAGTCGCGCAAGATGGATTTCCACTGTTCTTCCCCGCCTGTCGCAGCCACCAAGATCACGATGAACCCCAGGAAGATGGCCTGGAGCTTGCCGTGCAGGCTGAGCGGCTCGATCTGCTCGCGGTCGAGCTTGAGATCTGCTGCCGACTCTTTGGCGTAGGCCAGCGTGTCGGCAACGTAGTAGATGAACAGTGCGACTCCATTTAGGAGAAGCCACGGTCCCATGAGGTTGAAGAGTGTCCAAGTGAAAGGAACGCCTCTAAGTAGGCCTAGGAAGAGCGGTGGGTTGCCGGTGGGTAGGAGCATGCCAGCGCTGTTACCGATCAGAAAAATCGCGAACAATATCGAGTGTGCCATGTGCTTTCGCTTGGCGTTAGTGTTGAGCAGCGCCCGTCCGAAGACGAGTCCTGCTCCGGTGACTCCGATGAGCGAAGAAAGTGCACAACCCGCTGCCATGATGATCGTGTTGTTGCGCGGCGTAGCGCGAATGTCACCCGCGATCAGGATGCCGCCGGTGACGATAAAGAGCGCGCCGTTGAGGATCATGAATGAGACGAATTCGTGGCCGGCCTTCCAGACATCTTCAGCAGCTTGACCTCCGAACGATTTCCACCAGAGCGCCGTCGCGAGACCGATCGTCCCAGCGACAAAAAATTTAGTGATGTTGTTGTGCCAGAGCTTTTCCCAGCGCGGGATCAAAGGCGAAATCGCGATGATGATAAGGAGTGCCAGAAAAGGCGCCGTCATCCCAATTCCAGTGGGTAGGGTGGTATGCATCTACATCCTCCTTCTGATTTTTCAACGAACGTTGTTGATTACTCTTCGCTGTTTTTCATGCAGCGAATCGCCATACTGTAGTATTTATTTTTCTTTTTGTCAAGCCTGCAATCGAGTGATTTACCGGCTTGATCAACAAAAAACCAAGCGTCATAAACGTTTGGTTTTTTTGGGTAGTAAGCGTTTATTTTTGTTCGATTTTAATCATTCTTTCGAGCGAAGATTTTTGCTCCTCAAGATATTTGATTTGGATCTTGCTGAGCGCCTCGGGATTAGAGAGTTTTGAGAGAACGAATTTTTCGTAATCTTTGATGGTTTCATAGTCGACCTCTTTGTTATGCACGCAGTTTTCCACAAGTATTTTTACAGTGTCGGCACTGATCGATATTACCCCATTTCTCATAAGAAACTCTTCTTCACGCTCGCTCGTGACACGTATTCGTGTTTTGGAGAAAAGGATGCTTGCTATAAGTGGTGCGTGTCCAGGGAATGCCTCCATATCACCGAGCTCATTGTGAAGAAGTACAGAAATCGCTGGCTCGTTGAAGATAATACCGAGCGGCGTCTCTATGCTCAGATTAAAAGTGGTAGGCATATGTAATAGTGTTATTTAGTGGCCGTTTCTTTGTTATGGCGGGCGATTACATCATCAATCGTACCGGCCATATAAAAATGTGCTTCAGTAATATGATCGAGTTCGCCATCAAGAATTTTTTTGAACCCCTTAACGGTATCTTCGCGTTTAACATGCACACCAGGAACACTGGTGAATGTTTCGGCGACAAAGAAATTTTGGGTAAGGAATTTTTGGATTTTACGGGCTCGGAATACGAGTTTTTTATCTTCATCAGCGAGTTCGTCCATACCAAGGATCGCGATGATGTCTTGCAATTCTTTGTAGCGCTGCAAGACTTTCTGTACGCGGGTCGCAACTTGATAATGTTCATCACCGACAATTTCAGGTTTGAGAGCGACAGAATTTGAGTCGAGCGGATCAACAGCGGGATAGAGACCCATGGAAGCAAGTTTACGCGAGAGCACGATGGTTGCATCAAGATGGGCAAAGGTTGTGGCGGGAGCAGGA
>JBPOHP010000144.1:0-7026 GCA_052035445.1 Candidatus Magasanikiibacteriota bacterium | reverse complement strand
GCATGTCCAAATCGTATTTCCTTTTTAAAAACCGTTCTCCTTTTAATTTTACCCCACGTACAGGGTTTATAACTTCCATAATACGCGACCAAAAACTTTTTTGACGATTAGACAACGGATCATAGGGAACTATGACATAAAACTGCTTACTCATAATCTCCCCAAGGCTAATGAGCTCAATGATATACGCTCGATAATCTGTAATCTGAGCTCGAAGTAACTCGTTGGTTTGCTGATGTTCTTGTTCGATCAAACGATCAAGATAGGGCTTGATATTCAATTTTCGCGACTGAATAACAATTTGAAGCGGGTGTTCAAGCGAATTTAAAAAACCGACATACGAAGAAATAATGGCGTTTTGCTCATCTTCATTTTTAAGAGCGAAATTTATACTCGAAACAAGCAAAACAGCGCGCAAAGTTCCATCTTTCATCACAATAGTATCGTTTTGAATTTCAGCAATCGGCAAATAATGCTGGGCAGAAGGCATGCGTTTTTTCTTTTGTTCGGCTTGCTTATTTTTCATACGTACAACTGATGAAGCATTAAGAAGATCGTTTGGCAACGAATTCGTAATTACTCTGGTTTATAATAACCTCCCGTATTCACCAGAAGCGACAAATCACGAATATGGCGAGCGCTTGCGGTTTTTATCTCGACTACTTCACGCTCTATTTTTTCTTGAGGTCTCGAAAATTCTAATAATTCTTGACGTGTATAGCGCTTATCCCAAATACGAAGTTTTGGCTTTCGAATAGTCTGAACCACATTAAGCAAAAAATAATGAAAAGATTGGCCGTTAATTTTAACAAATGCAAGAACCATAGCAAATCCCCCTATAACAATGGCGCACAAAACAAATAACGCTGTATCAGCAAAACGAAACACGATAAACAGAATTAAACCAGCAACAATAAGGATAAGAAATTGGCGCACGGTAATAGGACCAAAAATTTTATCCTCTACATCAATAAATTGTGGAACCGTAAATTGGTTCATATGGTCAAACGTTTCTCCATCGCTACAAGCGATAGAAACTCTTCATAACTAATACTTTTTGTTTTACGCAAAATAGCATCAAGCGACTCACGATGGAGCAACGCATATAGCACTCTATCAGTATATTCTTGATAAAGTGAACTTTTTCTCCAAGCCGTTAGTGCTTCAAGAAAAAGCACTATTGACTCACCTTTTAAATTAACAAATTTTTGCTCCAATCGCATTGCTGCATCTTGAGCAACCGGTGAAAGACGTCGAAAATCAGTAAGCGTCAAAGAACCAATCTCTTCGATAGGGCCAATGGCGAGTGGTTTATAGACCACATCATTCATGATGGGGCGTGCCTTAGGGCGTTCTGAAAAAATAGTTTCTACTGTTCTTTTTGGTATCACTTCGTCAACAGTACGAGGGCTACTCTCACTATGTTTTCCACCTGAGAAACCTGGTTCATATGCTGGAGATCGCGAATTTTGCGCTGATTTAATCACTCTTTGATCACCAACTAGTGACAACTGCTCGCGATAAGCACACGCACTTAAAACCTCTTCTACTCGCACAGGATCAAGCTGAAGACCCCCTTCGGTGAAGGGACGTTTTAAAACATCTTTTGTCTGGTCATCATTACGCACCTCTCGCAAACGCAGTTCAATAATATTACGTAAACGAGCCTCGTACTCTGTCGGTACAGTAAATGAAATTTTTTTAAGAACTGGTTCAATATCCACTACTAATGACGCTGAGACAGAAGCCGTCTTTTTAGATAAATCATTCAAAAAACCAATAGTATGTGCCGACGAAACAGCTGGTGGTAATTTAGGAGAGGCTGGTTTTACATCTTCAAGCGCAGTTTTACTTGTCGGCAAACTCATAACTGCTGAAGCGGTACTGACAGGCTCTTCTGTTACCGACTGAGGTGCTGCCGCAGCACCCTGCTCTCGAACAACGAGACGAGGAGGTGTAGCAATACTTGGCTGTGGTGCTACCGGTGGAGCAGTCAGTGTTGGCTCGACTACAGTTGTTGGTGGTGTTTGAGGTGAATGCGTTTTTTTTTGGCGTTGCATAAACTCCTCCAACGTGATTTTGGCATAGGTTCCATCAGGTTGTTTAACAGTAACCAAAGGCATACGAATTCTCGTTAAAAATCACCAAATTACACCATCCACTCAAATACTCCCTGTTCGGTATTAAAAAAGTAAAGTTCTCGAATATTCTCATCTCCATAACGAACTGCCAAAGTCTCAAGTACATTTAAAATCTTTGGCAATCTTACTTCTTCTGAACCTTCATTTGGCGGAATAAGAGCCTCTACCATCGCTTTAATCTCAGCATTAGTCGGTCGCTTGACCACTGCTGCTTGATCCACGACAACTGTACTAGGTGTTGCCATCTCAGTTGCAGATGAGGCCGTCGTTTCCAAAGAGCGACGGAGGGTGTTTGAAGAAACTGCGCTCGAAACTACTGGTGGTTGCACAATCGAATCGGGAGAAGATGAACGGGCACGGATAACCGCTTTGGGCTGCAATGCTTCCATATCAGCTCGAATAATTGCGTCTGTGAGTTCCGGATGAAAAGCCGACTGGACCATTTCCCAAATTCCTCCACCCTCTACACCGATAAAGAAGCTTAATATATCAAGGTAGGTAGTAGTAGCCTCATCCGGAACCGCAGCCAAATAAATCGTTGCCAGCTCATCATTTTTTGGAAATAAAACCTCTTTAAGACGAGTACTGAACTCTGCCAGCCGGAGCGTATCACGCGATTGATTGATAGCAGTCAGCTCTTTTACTAATTCTGCCCCTGTCACCTCACGTCCTTTTGCTATTCCAACGATTGCACCAGTTTTCAGTACTCCGTCGCGCACGGTACGATAAAAATCGGGCATTGTTGTACGATCGAACGCATTACTGTTCAAAAAAACAAGCAGTTCATGAAGTGGATCAAAGCCGAGTAAAATAGCCATTACCAGCTGACGAGGAAACACAACCGAACTCACAATATCGTTATCTTGCGAAAAAAGATTTTTCCACGTTAGGTCTGTATACCAACGAAAATAGCTATACCAAAATTTTCGATCAGCTGAAAGCGGCGCCTTTAAGAAAAAGGTATGCAACTCTTTCCACCAGGCTTCACGTTCAGACAGTGTAAGATTCTGGTAAATTTTTTCCGCTTCAACCAGCTCGGGAGGTAAAAAATTTTTTTGATTTTGGAGAGCGTCTGATAATACCATAATAAAACATTAAACAACGAGATATTTTTAGATACTATCAAGCCAATCTTTTATCGCCAATTGATTCTGAGGGTTGGTGGTGCTGGCAAAAATATGATCATGGACCCGTTTAACATCCGCAGCTGACATATTGGCAAAAACTTGTCCGAGTGAATTTTTAAAATTACCGCTGATATGAGAAATTTGTTCTTTTGTTTTATTTGCCAAAATATCGGTCAGATGTTTAAGGGCCTGTGCAGAACTGATCGTCACTTTGCCCCCGATATTATCCAAAGAATCATTGATATTATCGAGTGTAGCTAAAGCCGTACGAGATTGGCTAATCGCATTATCACGCGATCGCTTCACATAGGCCGCATCAGCACTCGCGTCGGTCACCGTATAGACAATAGTTTTTTTGATACTATCATAGTCGCTCTTAATCAAACCGGATTTATTGATCGCACCTTTGCTTGCTGCTGCTTCTAGGCTATCCATGTACGACGCCATAAACGCATTAAAGTTTTCACCTTTTATAGTTTTTAATTCATCAAGCGCCGCCTTTACTCCATTCGCAGTAGCACTCACTTGTCTGCCTAAAATAGCCGAAAATTCACACGCTTGCTGACCCACAACGTCATCAGCACTAACATCAATACTCGCAAACGACTGTGTCGCACGCCTGAGACCTTCAGTTGCATACTGAGGGCCACGTGCAGCATTCGTAGATTGAAAATCAGCCATTTCTTCAATCTGCTCATTCAGTACTTTTTGTAGTTCTTTCCTATGATCTGCAGACGTTGAAGGTAAGGCAAGCTGAGCTCGAGTGTCTTGCATTTTTTTCGACAATTCTTCGATCATACCCATTGCTAAATCACTATCCATCTTAGACAGCAACTTACGACGTTCTTCCTGTTGTTTTTTGCGAACCTCATTTGCAAAAACAGGAGTTTTTCCTTCAGAAATCAGTATTTTGTCTCGTTCTTCTGCTAACGCCAACTCACCAGCATTGTGCATGATATGCTGCATTTCTTTCAGGTGTGCCTCGCCCTTAATCTTACTCTGACCACGGCGGTAATAATCCATGACAAATTGCGGATCAACTTTTTTATTATTTTTATTTCGCCTAAACAAAGAAATTGCTGAATTTGGATCCATAAGCTCACGCTGTTTTTTCGCTAAGCCAGACTGAGCCTTGAGTAGAGCTGCTTCGGCAACCTTAATATCACCAGGGACACCCGCACGTTTCTTTTCAGCCAAATCGGCGGTGGCTTGAGCAACCATTTTTTCTTCTGGAGAGAGAGTGTCTTGTACATACTGAACTTCTTGCTCCATCGATTGCTGAATTTTGAGTTCGCCTTCTTTTTTATCTAATTCATCTTTCTCGCGCATTTGACGGGTCAATAATTCGTCGCGCTTTTTCCGAATACCAGCGCTCGTTCCACCTGTACCCAAACTCATATCACGACGTTCTTCGGCCATTTTTTCAATCTTCTTCCAGTTTTCTACATTCTTATTTTTTCGAGCATCGCTCGAGTAGTACCACGAAGCAAGATTACCTGTTAATGCTGCAAAATTGCCCAACTGGCCCTTTTCTCGAGCTTCTTGCATTTTCTTCTCTATCTCAGCTGCTTTTATATTGCCAGCAGTTTCTTTTTCAAGACTACGAGTTCGAAGACGTGTCCCGATAACCTCACCAAGTCGTTTCCCCGGAGCTGCCAACTTATTAAGCGCCCAACTTCCTGATTTAGCAGCAGCACCTTGAGCAGCTGACTGTGCACCGCCAGCAAAACGTCGAATAAGACCGTACCCAAGACCAGCCAATGCAACCTTCTTACCATAATCAAGTCCTGATTGGAGTAAATTACCACTTGAACCACCGATCGCACTCGCAACTTTTGCTCCTGCAAATAGCATACCGATGGCGATTACAAAATTTGCAAGATTGTTCCAGCGACCAATATCAGTAATCGTTGCAGACTGCTCTTGCACTCCAAAAGCCTGTTCGATCGGGGTTTTATCGGCGAGTCGCGATCCTTTGAGTAGCTCTTGGTTAGCCTGACCAGCACCAACAACGATCAGTGATAGCCAGACAAAAAACATGATAATCGGACCTGTTACTAAATTATCGGTAAGCTCTGTCCACCACTTATGGGACATACCGGAAGTTGATGGAAGAATTCCTAAAGCAAACGCAAGAGGCGAAAGAACGATAAGCACCCACAAACGAATCAAACGTCCGAGCAGAATAAAAACATATGCACCCAAAACACCAGCAACAAGCGCAGAAAATGCCAATGCAAGAGCTGCGGCTGAAATAATACCAGGTGACGTAAGTTGTTGAGATTGTATCTGTGGATGAAACGATTCAAACGATGGGAGTTTAAAGGCATTAATAATATTACCACCAATTGTTGCAGAAACTGCGTTTAAAAACGTCATCATGAATACTTGCGAAGCATCAATAAGTACTCCACAGATAGTCCGACTAAAATTAACCAAAATTGCTGCGCTCACCAATTTTGGTAACAACTGTTTCCATGCGTATCCTTCCAGCCCCAAAATAGTGGCAAATGCGATCACGAGCAGAATCACGATAAACAACATGTTTGTAATATCACGCACAACGGTCCAACCAATATTGACTGCAGTAGATTCAAGATAGCCATTATAACCAGCAACGACCATGATAAAATCAATACAAAAACTTGCTAAGTGTAAAAGCAGGCGAGAAAATAAAAGAAGAATATTTGCAACAAAGGAGCCGACTGCTGCAGCCACACCGTTAATTTGATTAGCAAAAATACCTGTTGCCTCTCTTCCGGTTTCTGTAATACCACGCTCAATTTCGTCGGCAGTAGTAAAGCCTGTTGTGTTGACCGCAGGCGAAGTCGCGGGCTGCGCCAATACAGAACCAACATGAGCCGGTGACGCGCTCAGTACGACGCTCAACAAAACCAAACCTACTATAGTTTTTTTTGCAACCCTCCTAATACGTGATAAACCTTTTGAAAAAAGGGTAGTCATGGGAAATACAATAAGGTGGATAAGGCACAACCACGGTGCCTTCTTCACTCTAGATACTTCAGCAAGAAGTATACCACAGCTCATGGGTTAGAACAATTTTAGCGAGGTGCACAAACATGATTATCCACATCTCATAACTATCCACTCATGTACTTGCATTTAAAATAAACCTATGCGATGATCATCATAACAACTATACTTACTTTTTTGTGTATTTCAAGCACGCGCTGCTCGTTATACAACTTACAGCAATCACCCGGGGGTAGATTGTTTTTGTTTACAGACAGAACTCTGCATAAAAAAACCTACACGGCATCAGTAATTTTATAGATTTTTTGGATCATAAAGATTATTGATTCCTCTGTAGGAATACACCACTCATCGTACTAGCTGAAAGAGACAGAGGCAGCAACACCAAAAGCCTTATTTAGGAGCCGATCATGCGTACGCTAAAAAACAGTACTTCACGACGTTTTCTTCAACCTCTTTACCTGGCCTGCCTGATGGCAACGCTCGGCTGCAACGGTCACGGTGAGGGTTCTGACTTGGACAGCGAAAACACCTCTTGTCCCGAAACCTTCGCACTACAAAGCATGCTAGCCAGCGTGCAAGATTTGCTCAAGGCTGCAAACCAAAAGATCGTCGATCTTCAGACCAAAGTAGACGCGAGTAAGCCACCCACCTGCGAGGTGCCAGATCCTACGGTTGCCTGGAAGTGCTCGGACACGATTGGTGGGGCGCTATCCCCGGTCAGGCTGACACTCCTCACACGAGAAGAGGTAGTCAGATTCCAG
>JBPOHP010000031.1:0-2265 GCA_052035445.1 Candidatus Magasanikiibacteriota bacterium | reverse complement strand
AGTTCATACGTAAAAATTAAAACAATAGCTCTACCATAACATACACCACCAAATTCTGCATTAATTATTAGTAGCTTGCGATATAGCGATCAACGTCGAATTTCCCCGCTGCCCCGCGCGCGTTCATATACCGAATCATGCCAAAAATTGGCCGCTTAAACCAAGCGCGATCATGCACACCACCAATGCTCCAAGCAACACCTGCGTACCCGTTCGGGTCGCGCCCGTCGAGCTCGTACCGATCGTTTAAATAAATCGCGTAGCGCATAGCGGTAGCCGCGTCTGGCGTCCATTCTAATATTTTTTTGGCCCAGTACATCCGCATATACCCGTGCATCTTTCCTGTTGTTATAAGCTGGCGCTGTGCCGCATTCCATAATTCGTCATGCGTGTGTGCCTGCTCAAACTGCGCTTGTGTGTACACATACTCGCGCGGATCAGCTTTGTGCGCCTCAAGATTTTTTTTCGCCCATTCGGGAAAACCTTCAACGGAATCGTACTCTGGGTTGTAGTAACAAAAATTATCAGCCAACTCGCGCCGGACAATCAACTCTTCCAAAAATGCTTCGGTATTCACGGATGACGGGAGTTTGTTGATCTCGAGTGCCACGCGCTGTGCTGAAATCTGACCAAAATGAAGGTACGGTGACAAGCCCGATTGCAGGGAACGATTTGGGTCATTTCGACCACCATCATAGTCTGGCAACGCAGTTTGTATAAATGTTTTTAAACGCTCATGTGCAGCTCGTTCACCAGGTACAAACGAAGCAACTTCGGGAACCGTGCGATCGACTGTAAGACTACTTACCACCTCTTCCCAATCGACCGCTGCATGACCCGCGCTATTTTTTTCTGGAAACGACGGGATTAAAGGAAATGAATCCAAAAAATGCGGCAGGAGTTTGGTAATTTTGGGGCGGAGCGTGTACGCGCCGTATTCTTGTTTTGGGCTCGCAATCCAGCACGGCACAATATTGTGCGCATCAACTTCGTAGAGCGCGATGTTGATATTTTTCGCAATCTGTTCACGCCACGCACGCGGAAGGCGGAGCGGCGAAAAATCAGTTACCACTCCCCCAACCTGGTGCTTGGCAAGATACGTCGGCAAAACATCGGGGGCTGCACCAAGAAGGACTGTAAAAGAAATGTGGTGTGCACGGAGCGTTGCCTCAGTCTCGCGCAAACCGCCGAGCATAGCGCTATACGCCCGCCACGTTGCCCCCAAAAAATGCGGGGTCAAACAAAATACCACCTGGAGAGGTCGTTTTTCAGCCACAGCAAGTTCAGCTGCGTACAAAAGCGCCCAATTATCTTGCGCCCGCTGATCGCGGTTCATCCAATAAACGATAGCGCCTGGCTGGAGTGGTGCGCTATTGAGCGCGCGCACGCGCTCAGGTAGAACGTGGTACATACGTGTTGGCTAGTCAGTGTTTCTAAACGGGTGGTTGTATTCTATCACTCCTTTACGTGGGGAACTACTCGACAATTTTTATTATTGCTCTTTATAGAAACAAATTATCCGCCTTATTAAAGATGAAATTAATTAGGCCTTATTTGCGATATATGTACGACTTACGCGTTTGTCATTCCGACCCGCTTCGCCCTAGCTACAGCGAGGCGAGCCGAAGCGATCCCGATCAAAATTGGGAGAGCATAGTGGAGGAATCGCTTTACCTTGTAGACTAAGTCAAGCGATTCCCTTCTTGGAGGATCTGAGACCTCGGCTACGCTGTGGCTTCGCTCGGAATGACAAGTTCAAACACGTAAGTCGTAATATGAATGATTTACAATAAAAACTTGCCTATAAAAAAGAAAAGTCCCCATAAGGACGAGACCTTATAGGGTGATTTTTTCCGTTGGTGATTACTCATATTATATCAGCCGCCAATAGAATTATCAAACTAGTAAAACCGTTTATCTACACACCTCAAACTCCCCAAAAACCTTGATTATAAAGACACTGTAATTCACGGCAGCACTAAGATTTACCCAACCCCCTCTTCCTCAAAAAAGAATTAAAAAAAAACCACCTACTCCCTCACGTAGGTGGTTATGTATTTCTAACACCCCGGCGGCACCCCACACCCCGTACTCGTCACCACATCAGCTCTCGCTGGTGATTCACAGGTTGCACTTGATACTGACTCGTTGTAGGGAGTAAAGAAGTGTGACTGTGAGCCAGAGGTGGTGAACTTCTGGCGATAGAGGGGGCAGGTGTAGGTGAAGGGAGTTTTCTTGGGAAGATGTGGACCAGATCCTTGGTTA
>JBPOHP010000203.1:0-10565 GCA_052035445.1 Candidatus Magasanikiibacteriota bacterium | reverse complement strand
CGGCGGCACTGACCGGAGAGGTTCCGCTTAAGCAGCCTGCCGAGCGTATTCAGAACTATCTCGATCGGTTTAATGATATTCTGGCTCGAAAAGATCCTGTTGCGCGGCAGCGGGGCGTGGAAGCCTTGAAGCGCCTCATGCATCGTCATTATATTTCGCCGGTCGAAACCGCTGTTTCTGAGCATATCAAACTCCAGCAGCGCATTGTCCGGGATCGGGGCAGGGGATCCCTCGCTGTGCCCGAAGACACTCAGAGCGTTCTTGTACAAGCGTTAAAAGAAATTAAGTCAGGGAAATCCTTCAACGATGTTATCCGGGAATTTCCTCAAGAAGATAGGAAAATGCAATCGGATATGCTTGAAGGCGTCATGAACAGTATCTCTGAACAGGAAGAATCGCTTGATCGGTGGGTCGATTATTTATCCTCATCGGAAACCTCGTTTCACCCTGATTGGTTAAAGTACTGGACGCTGCGCAATGTGGTTGGTTTGGCAAATTTTGACAAAGAAAAGAATGCGTTTCCCAAACGGGACGAGAGCACTATCAGGCCTTTTCCGGAGCTGAACGAGGAGGCCCTGGCCCAGGTTTTGGATGCGATGGATAAAAAACAGGAAGGCAAGATCCCTGATCTGACATGGTTAAAAGAAGGGGATCGCGAACAGATGGCTCAGCTAGTCGCTGGAGAGAACTTCGGCAAGCTTTACGGGTTCGTTTTTGAGCGGTCTATCCCAGCGTCAGAGCATGTTTTAAAAACGACGGCAGGAGCCTGGGTGAAGTATGGTCAGGGAACCGACGCCGCGCGGCTGTCCGGTTCGTTGCAGGGGTATAGCACTGGTTGGTGCACCGCCAATAAATCTGTTGCTGCTTCGCAGCTCGCTCTCGGTGATTTTTACGTCTACTATTCGCTCGATGAGTCAGGCCAGCCTTCCATCCCTCGAGTAGCTATCCGGAAAAACGAAGATGTGATCGCCGAAGTCCGTGGTATCGCCGCCCATCAAAAATTTGATCCCTATATCACACCGGTCGTACAAGAAAAATTGGCCGAATTCGGAGAACAGGGCAAGAGATATGAAAAAAAGACGGACAACATGGATCGTTTGAAAACCGTGGCAAAGAAAATAGAAAAAAATCAGCCGCTGACCCGGCAGGAATTAGCTTTTTTGTACGAGGTAGAAGACCGCATCGAAGGGTTTTATTTCAAAATTGATCCCCGTATCGCTGAATTGCGCGCTAAGCGTAATCCCAAAGAAGACGTGCCGGTCATTTTTGGTTGCCGACCGGACGAAGTGGCGTGGGGAGAAGAGGAAATTTCCGAGAATGCTAAAGTTTATATCGGCCCGCTCTTTAAGGATTTTTTCACCAAATACGGCTCTATTGAACATGTCTATACGGCGTTTTCTCCAGAACGACAGATCCGTCGCCGGTCTTTGGATATCGGCGGAAAGACTTCCGCGCAGTACCTGGGCGAGCTTAAGAAACGGGGCTATGTCGTTACCCGCCAAGCCAGAAGCATGATGGAGTATGTACCGTACTCCCCGAATGCGCAGAAGGTGGATACGGTTTGCCTTAGCGTAGGCGATTTAGGGTTGGGCCAAGGATCGGCAATCAATGAGATCCGCCAGTCGGCTGAAAATGTGGGATTGGCTTTTTGTCCGGCGGAAGTCGGCCCGTCCTATCGTCTGAAGTATGATAATCAGCCCGTCCTTAATGAAGAGATTTATATTGCGATGGAAGGGATTGGGGATTCTAATCGGGAGCCAAGAGTGTTTTCTCTTGAACGATGGGATGACGAGGCGGCATGGCTCCATGGCGCTGACCAAAATACAAAATGGCCTGAACACTCTCGCTTTGTTTTCAAAGTGCGTACGTAATCCTCTTTATACGGTGCTTCCGTCATCGACGGCTCCTGTGACATTTTTTATTTGGAGGAAACGACGGCGGAGGCTGCTTAAAACTATCTCTAGCTCTTGGACTCGCAAGACCGTGCATAATCCGATGTAAACTAAAAGCCCTGCGCTACCGGCGACCAATCCTTGGAGTAGAATGCCCCAACCACGCGTGGTGTCAAGTATGAGGGCTAAAGGTGATTTGAGGAGTTGGATGACGAGCGCCATACCAAATGCCGCCCCCGCTGTTTTTAGTAACGTGGTAAACAACTGTTGATTTTCGAGCCCAGCGGTTTTTTTATTCAAAAAATAGTAGAGCAAAAGCGCGTTCAGCGTAACGCCCAGTGAGCTGGCGCAGGCTAAGCCAGCCACACTCGTGAGTTCAGGCATCACGTGACTGATACCAAACTCGGGACGGATAAGGATAGCAGCAACGACGAGGGTGCAGACTTCAGAAAAGATACTGATGTAAAACGGTGTTTTGGTGTCTGAATAGCTGTAAAAAGCTCGGGCCAAGAGGGGGATACAGGATTGACCAAGGAGGCCGAGGGCAAAAAAAGCGAGGGCATCAGCAGTGGTAATGGTAGCTGTCCAGTCAAATGCTCCGCTGCCGTACAAAACACGGATAATTTGTGCTCGTAGGAGTAGAAAAATGACCGTGATCGGAACGAGCAAAAAAATGACGTTTCGGAGGGTGCTGCCCACGAGTTCTTTAAATGTTTTCTCACCGTTTTTTTGCGCTGCTGCTTGCGACAAAAGGGGAAAGACCGCGAGCGCAAAAGGAATACCGATGATACCGGTTGGCACGCCTTGAATATTGCTGGCGAGATTGAACGCACCCACACTGCCACTACCAAGTGTGCTCGCGAATATGCTCATGGCGACCGTGTTGAGTTGGGTGAGCGCCAGCCCCATCGTGCGTGGAATCATGAGTTTACCGATCGTTCGAACATGGAGGCTTTTCAGATCCATTACTGATGTCCAGCGAAAACCCGCCCTATACGCTCCGTACCATTGCACGCTGGTATGGAGGAATGCGCCCAGTACGACACCCCAGGCAATACCGGTAATGCCTATGAGCGGGTACAGAACTACGATTCCCACAATGATCCCCAGATTGTATAAAATTGGCGCGAGGGAATAGGTAAAAAAATAGCGGAGCGATTGCAAAATCCCGCCCAAAACCATCGACATGCCAAGAAGAACTGGCGAGATGAAGATGATCCGCGTGAAGCGAATGGTGAGGTTGAGCGTGTCGGTGTCAAAGCCCGGGCCAACGAGCCGCGCGATCCAGGGTGCGCCCACAATGCCGCCGAGCGAGCACAGCGCCAGCGTGATGCCAGCAATATTAAGGATGGTGCTCGAGAGTTTCCAGGCTTCATGTTCTTTATTACCGGTATACAGACTGGTGAAAATAGGAATGAACCCGGTGCTGAGCGCGCCAACAATGAGTAAATTATAGATCGCATCCGGGATTTTGAAAGCCGCGTAATAAGCGTCCATCACCGGGCCAATGCCGAAATAATGCGCAAACGCCCGATCGCGGATTACGCCAATAATCCTCGAAAGAAGCGTGGTCGAGCTGATGAGAAACGCGGCTGAGGCGATGGTTTTCGATGGTGAATTAATGAGAGAGCGGAGCATGGATTCGTGTTAGATTTTTATGGTGAGTGTAGCAAATTTTGTTTGATTTGAGTAGGAGATAATTAAAAAAGCTCAGATCACGAGCGTGATAGCTGAGCCTAGGGTTTGGTTCTGATAGAACCACATACGGTTGGCAGTGGGACGGTTGTGCCGGCCGTAAGGACTGTTGATGAGAATTTTTCTGGTGGCCACACCTGTTTGAGGTGGTTTCGCAGATCTTCAGAGGTGCAACTACGCTTGTGAGCGATGCCACCTATGGTGTTTGTGTTGTCCCATACGTCGTCAATGGTGACGATGTAGGCTCTAGGCTGATGTTTTGTGGGCGGTCGCGAGAAGATTTTTTTCGGTTCTGGTGGTATGGCTGGTAGTAGAGGAGGGGGCGGTGCTTCCTGAACCGTACGAGCTGGTAGTGCCGGTAGGCTGGATGTTGTTGGTAGAGTTAGTATTTCTGCTCGTGGTGCTGCTCGAGGCTTGAACAGAGCAATGGTTGCATAAATGATGTTGTCAGAAAAAAAAACGCTGAGCAGTCCAACTACCACTACCAGGGCCAGCATTGTCCTGTTTGCAGGTTTGGTGGCTTGTGTTGTTTTTGGTGCGAAATCTTCGAGTGCCGCCCGCAACTCTTCGCGGTGTTTTTTAGCTGTCGGAGAGAGGGGGTTGATTTGGTCAAAACCTTTTTCAATCATGGCGAGTGCATCATCTATAGCTACCGTAGGTGTGGTTGCGCTCGTTGTTGGCTCACGGGTGTCTTCTGAGTCCGTTTCTTGGTGGGAATCGTTAAGGTTTTGCACGCTTGGTTCTCCCTGTGTATTTCTGCGAAACGAGAGAATTTTTCTCTCAAAAAACTAACAATTTTTATATCAGTAGACTACAAAATAGTCAAGATATCTGTGGAGGCACGTCCTACCTAAGTTCTGATTTCGTGCTAAGATACCCTCTTCACTTCTGTATATCCCTTATGCGTCTTACTTTTCTTGGAGCAGCTCATGAAGTTACCGGTTCATGCACGCTGCTTTCCGGTGTACGTCATGAAGTCTTAGTTGATTGTGGTTTATTTCAAGGTGCGGAGTATATTGACCCGCACAATCAAGTACCGTTTTCTTTTGATATAAAAAATTTAACTGCGGTTGTTATTACGCATGCCCATCTTGATCATGTTGGCAGGCTGCCGTTACTTATAAAGGCGGGATATGGTGGATTAATCTACGCAACCCCAGCCACTATTGAACTTCTAGAACTTATCTTGCAAGATGCTTGGGAAGTTATGCGTTATAATCACGAAAAATTCGGCAGCCCCATGCTCTATGACCAAAGTGATATTGGTGCGGTGAGAGAACAATGTCGTGCGCTCGATTATTATGTACCAACATCTGTGTCGAATGACGGTGAGGTGGTAGTTACTCTTTATGATTCAGGTCATATTTTGGTGCGGCATTTGTAGAGATTGTTTGTGAAGGAAAACGATGTGTATTTTCTGGTGATATTGGTAACGCACACGTGCCACTTCTGCGCGACACAGATCCATTACCAAAGAATCTGGATATTTTAGTATGTGAATCAACGTACGGTGGTCGCGTTCATGAAACCACTGCAGTACGCCAAGAACTTATCCACCGGGTGGTATCAGAAGCGTTGGCACGTGGAGGTGTGTTAATGATTCCTTCTTTTTCACTCGAGCGGACACAGGAATTATTATTTGATTTAAAAGAGTTGATAGATAAACAGCATCGGCTTCCTAAAGTACCTATTTTTTTGGATAGTCCACTCGCCATCGACGCGTTAAGTGTCTATAGAAAGTATCCTGCATATTACGACGAAATTGCTACTGCATATCTCAAGCGTGGTGAAGATGTTTTTGATTTCGAAGGATTGGTACTGACTCGAACTCGAGAAGAGTCAAAACGGATCAATCAAGTCCCGGGCTCAAAAGTGATTATTGCGGGCGCTGGTATGATGAACGGGGGAAGAATATTGCACCATGCACTGCGCTACCTCTCTGATGATCGTAGTACATTACTTATCATCGGCTACCAAGCAGCTGGTACGCTGGGGCGTCAAATTTTAGAAGGTCATTCGCCCGTAATGGTTCACGGGGAGAGTGTGCGCGTTCGCTGTCGTGTGCAAGCGATCGGCGCGTTTTCAGCGCACGCTGATCAGGCAAAGTTGCTTGCGTGGATTTTGGCAAGTGCTCCACATGCTGCGCGAATTTTCATTAATCACGGTGAGCCGGAATCTTCGCTCGCACTTGCTTTAAAACTTAAAGACCACGGTATGAATGCTGAGGTTGCCGTGCCTCGGGTAGCTATTAGCTTATAAAGAACGGTAGTAAAAAACAGCCGAAGAAATATTCTAGGCTGATTTTTTTTAGAAAATATTGAGTGTGGATTGACACAGGGTCATAAAGTGGTATAAAATGGGTTCAAGTGGTACAAAGTGGTGAAAAAAGAAAGGGTACAATGCTTGTTTACCATTTCTCTTCACCTCTCTCATCCATCATATGTTTATCGGTGAATACGCGCACAATCTTGATGATAAGGGTCGTTTGGCTATCCCGATAAAATTTCGGGATATGCTTAAAAACGGGGCAGTTATTACGCGTGGGCTCGATACATGTTTATTCGTCTATACATTAGATGAATGGCGTCGTTTAGCTGAAAAATTAGCTTCCCTCCCCTTTGGTCAGGCGGCAAACAGAGCTTTTTCTCGTCTTATGCTGGCTGGAGCAATGGACGCCGAACTTGATAAACAGGGTCGGGTCATTGTTCCAGAGTATTTGCGCCTGTTTGCAAAGCTCGAAAAAAGTGTTGTTATTGCTGGTCTATATAATCGTCTTGAAATTTGGGATGAAGCAGCTTGGCGAGCGTATAAAATAACTACCGAACAGGAAAGCAACGCGCTCGCTGAGAAAATGGGAGAATTAGGCGTGTAGAAGATATAGATCAAGATTAGGAGACCGATTTTACGTATACTGTTTGCATTATTGGACTCTGAACTTCGATCTATATGTGTCTGGTTAGGCACAAAAAAGTTTAAGTCTATTTAGAACTATGCGCCACATTCCAGTGTTATTAGACGAGGTAGTAGAGGCGCTTGCGTTAAAACCAGGTGACCGAGTTATTGATGCTACCGTGGGTGATGGTGGTCATAGTGAGGCTTTTGTGCAACAGATTTCTCCACAAGGACAACTACTTGCTCTTGATGCAGACCCTGAGAGTTTGCTGCGTGCAGAGAGATTTCTCTATGCGCACCACGATCTGATTACGTTTGTTCGAACCAATTTTTTGAACATCGAACAAGTGGCGACAGACCATGGATTTACGAGCGTTTCAGGGATACTTATGGATTTGGGTTGGTCTCTGCCGCAATTTAAAGAGCGAGGTCGTGGATTTAGTTTTGAGCTTGATGAGCCCCTTGATATGCGCTATACACCAACTGCGCCGGTGTCTGCTCAAAATCTCTTGGCGACTATGACAATTGGAGAGCTGGAGAGCGTCTTTAAAATGTACGGCGAAGAACCTTTTTCAAGAGCGATAGCAGAAAAAATTGTCGAACAACGTGCTGCCACTCCATATACATCGACACAGCAGCTTGTAGCCACTATATTAGGCGTGTATCGAGAAAAACTTCACAGTACCAAAGAAATTCCGTGGACACGGGGCTTACATCCGGCGACGAGAATTTTTCAAGCATTACGTATCGCGGTGAATCATGAGCTTGAAGTGCTTAAAGGCGTTTTACCTCAAGCTGTCAGACTCTTGCGTCCGGGTGGGCGGTTGGCAATAATCACCTTTCATTCATTGGAAGATCGAATAGTCAAGCATTTTTTTCTTAAAGAGCATCGTGTTTCTGGCGAAATTATAACCAAAAAACCGGTGTGTGCCCGACCAGAAGAAATCAGTCGAAATTCTGCATCTCGGAGCGCAAAATTAAGAATTTTTCAAAAAAAATAAGTACCTGATTTATTTTGCTTATGCCTATAAAAAAACATTTTTTTTATCAAGTTCGATATTTCTTGCAAGCACTATACTCAAACGCATTGCCGGAGTGGATTTACTCTCGTTTGTTTCGTAGTTCACTCATCGCGTTATGTATTATATTTGGATCGGCGCATATTATACAGATGAGTAGAGCATCAGTAACAGGTTATCAAATACGGTCACTGGAAAAAAAGATTGATGAGCTGGCTCGTGAACAACAAAAATTAGAGGTTGCAGTAATGGAAAAAACATCTTTAGTTTCGTTGCACAAACGGCTTGATACGCTCCAACTTGTTCCAGCAAAAAAAATTATCAAACTAGAGGAAGCCCCTAATATTGCGATGAAAATAGTTAAATAAAAAAACCGCTTGCTTACGCAGTCGGTTTTTTTATTTAAAAATTCTTTAACCGTTTGGCGAGAGCGCGGGTATTTTTACCGATAATCTTGCCTTTTTTGGTCTTTTTTTTGATGTGAGCGAGGCGTGCCCGAAGAGCGCTGTTCATACAGCAAAAAATAAACGAAATAAGTAATGTAGACAGCCTAGCATACTTTTTAATAAAAGCAAAGGCCATTGCCAAAAAAGTGTTATACCAAGTATAATCTTGCCTTTTTTCAGTTTTTTTGATAAAAAATATCGATTAATCTGTGTGATAGTATGGTTAGTGGTTTTTGGAAAAATGTATCTCGCCCAGCGTTTGTGCTTGCCCCGATGGCCAATGTTACGGATGCGGCCTTTCGTCAGATTATTGCCACATACGGCAAGCCAGACGTTATCTGGACCGAATTTGTGTCGTGCGACGGTCTCTGTTCGCCGGGCAAAGAATCGCTGTTGCTTGACTTGAAGTATTCCGAAATTGAACGCCCAATTGTGGCGCAGATTTTTGGTTCAAATCCAGAAACCTATTACCAGACTGCGCTCATGATTCAGGAGCTTGGTTTTGATGGGGTTGATATTAATATGGGGTGTCCAGATCGGAGCGTTTCGGGCAAGCAAGCGTCAGGGGCGGCGCTCATTAAAACACCGCGTTTGGCGCAAGAAATCATTCGTGAGACCAAGCGCGGGGCAGGGAAATTACCGGTGTCAGTCAAAACCCGCATTGGTTTTAATACCGATACCCTCGAGACATGGCTGCCGTACCTGCTCGAGACTGAGCCTGCCGTGATTACCGTGCATGGCCGCACTAAAAAAGAGTTATCGCTCGTGCCCGCCCGTTGGAATCGGATCGCGGATGCGGTTAAGATTCGTGATTCGTACGATTCTTCACCAGATAAAACGCTCATTTTTGGTAATGGCGATGTTAAAGATTTAGCAGATGCCCGGCAGAAGGTAGCCGAAACTGGTTGCGATGGGGTGATGATCGGGCGCGGGATTTTTGGCAATCCGTGGTTGTTTAGCCGGACGAGAGATTATAAGACGGTGACGGTTGAAGAGAAACTTGCGGTGATGATTGAACATACTGTGCTCTTTGAGAAATTACTCGGTGAGCATAAAAACGTCGCCATCATGAAGAAGCACTACAAAGCGTATGTATCGGGTTTTGATGGTGCCAAAGAATTGCGCGTCGAACTGATGGAAGCACCTGATGTGGCCGCGGTCAAACAGACGGTCGCCGCCTTTTTAAAAAAGTATCCCGAGGTAAAAAATATACTTCCGTGGTAGAATATAGGGGTGCTTGAAAATAACTCCATTTTCAAGGTTAAGCCTCACAAGCCTTATACGCCTAACAAGCCTCACCAGCGTCCATATGGTCGATATCCAAGAAATTTTCAATCGCATTCAAACTAATAAAAAAAAACAAAAAGACATCAAAACAATCTATAAAGACGCTTTCAAAAATTCGCTTGATTATCAAGATACTGTCAGCAAAATCAACGCCCTCAAAGAAAAAAAGAAAAAAATCGAGGCGGGTATTAAAGATCAGTATGCCAGCGAGATCGCCAAGCTCGAAGCGTTGGAAATGGATATTAAAGCCGATAGTGATCTTATGACTGACGCGGCCGTAACGATGATTATGAAAGGGGAGCGCGTAGAGGTGCAAGATGAGTATAAAAATGTGTATGATCCCGTGTTTAGTGTGAAATTTAAAAAGGCGAAAGGGTAATATGTGGTGAGTCTTCGGACTTCGGCTATCGGACTTCAGTTCCTGTTTAAACAACAACAGCCTTGGTGTATACCAAAGCTGTTCTTGTTTTAGACAGAGACTGCTGCCTACAGGTCGGTGCTGCGGCCGACGGATACTCCGGGTTGATATCTACCGGATTTTTTGGTGGGGATCAGCGGGGGTTACTGGCAGTTGTTCATCTGTCGAAGGGTGTCTTCTGGATTCAGAAATCTGTCGACATTCCCAGCACCATCGACTCGCTCATGAAAGGCATGAATACCGTAGTGGATTGAGTAGCGACCACCACCCACTTCTCGAGCCATACCAAGCAGATCACCTGGTTTCACGACTTGGAGCATTTTCATATCAGTGCGGGTTTCAAATCCGCAGTAGATATCAGAAATTCCCCATTCTTCATTGACTATGATCGACAGGCAGGAGAGGTGCTGCCCCTTCCCCGCTTCGGTAACGTAAAAATCACGCTTACCACCGCGGACAGCTCGTACTTCTGGTGTGCTGCTCGTCAAATCCACACCGTCGTGGTACATGCCGTCGCTCGCCGAGTCACTGCGTACCGAATTGAAAGCGTCGTGCGGGCTAGTCGGTAATGAGCTTGCGACCGGAAGAGTAATCTGACAGCTCATCGTCGGTGCTGCCGGTGTGGTGGTAGTGGTTTGGTGAATCTGAGGAATGGTCGTCGCACAGCCACCAAGCAGGGCAATCAAGACAAATGCTTCTTTACGCATGATCGAATCCTTTCGTGGGGCGAACCCCGTGAAGTCGGGCGATATGCCTCGACAGGCATGGTAGCGAATTTCGCGGTCATACCTGTTGAGAAATACGTGTAAAGACATCTAAAATTAGCCTAAATTTTGCTTTGTGTGAAGGGTAAATGAGGGCTAGTAGTACCAAGGTACTGTTTGCCCCCACAAGTCTTGCCTTTTTCTTAGTGATA